>JAZRUJ010000060.1:0-28236 GCA_045652445.1 Eubacteriales bacterium
TTTTCTTTTTCATAATTGTAAACTTTAAGGTGTTTGATGGATTTTCGTTTCCATGTAGTTACATTCAAGACACAGTAAAAACAAAAGATTATTGTATAATTACATATAATTGTGTATAGTAAGTAACTTTCTAAACATAGAAGAAAGGATGGCTCTGTTTGATTACCGTTCAGGACTTTATCAGCAGCTTCAATTCACTGATATTTATTGTATTTATGCTTTTATATTCATACCAGTTGTTTTACATCTTGGTAGCCTTCTTCCGTAAACGCGACAAAAAGCCTTCGGAAGAAATCAAGCGTCACAAATACGGATTTTTAATTGCCGCTCGAAACGAATCCAATGTAATTGGTCATTTGATTGATAGTATTCGCCAACAAGACTATCCCGCAGAATTGATTCACATTTTTGTTGTGGCGGACAACTGCACCGACGATACTGCGATGGTTGCAAGACAAGCCGGTGCCGTAGTTTACGAACGCTTTAATCAAGAACAAGTAGGGAAGGGGTACGCCCTGGATTTTGGATTAAAATCCATTGAACGAGGCTTTGGCCAAGAAAACATTGAAGGAATTTTTGTTTTTGATGCCGACAATCTTCTTTCAAAAAATTACGTTGCTAAAATGAATGAAATATTCGATGAAGGATACGAGGTTGTTACGAGTTATCGCAACAGTAAAAACTATAGTACAAACTGGCTAACAGCCGGCTATAGTCTATGGTTCTTGCGGGAAAGCAAATATTTGAACAATTCTCGCATGCTAATGGAAACCAACTGTGCAGTATCCGGTACAGGTTTTTTAGTAAACACCAAGGTTTTTAAAGAAAACGACGGTTGGCACTACACCCTCTTAACCGAAGATATTGAATTTTCCGTTGACTGTGCAGTCAAAGATCGTAAAATCGGCTATGCAGAAGCAGAATTTTATGATGAACAGCCCGTAACGTTTCAACAGTCTTGGATACAAAGACTTCGTTGGGCGAAAGGGTTTTATCAAGTATTTGCAAAGTATGGAAAAAAATTAGCTGGACATTGGTTGATGAAGTTCAGTTTTTCTTGTTACGATTTGACCATGACCATTTTCCCCGCATTGTTTATCACGCTTGCTTGCTGTATTACCAATATTTGCGTTTTGATTTATGCATTGTTTTTGCCCAGTGGAAGGGGAGATTTGATTGGAATTACAATCTCTTCTTTGGCAATTACAATTTTGAACTTTTACATTACCGTTTTCTTTGTAGGACTTTTAACAACAATTACAGAATGGAAACGTATTGACTGTCCTACAAACAAAAAAATCATTTATTTGTTTACGTTCCCCTTATTCATGTTCACTTACGTACCCATCGCCATAGCCGCATTGTTCAAGAATGTAAAATGGGTACCCATTGCACACAACGTAACAAAAAAGATTGATGATATTGAAAAATAGAAAAATACGCCGGTAGCATCCGGCGTATTTTTTATTATTCTATAAAAGGTGATAAGAGTAGAAATCCGCTTGGCACAAAAAGCAGTCCTTCAGAGCCTATTATTGTACATACTCTGGAACGATGTTAGAGACATTGAAAGAGTAAAAGCAATATTAAAATCGCTAATCGAAAGGCTCTAAAGGACCAAGGCAGGGGAGAGGAAACAACTCTTCCCTGCTTTTCCATTATAGCAAATTTTAGAGAAAATGTCAAGCGAAACTAAAATGCTGAATTGTATTGACAATAAAAAACAAACGCGAAAAACAGGCAATTTCTTTCCTTTGTCGATGTGTAATCTTACGTTCCCTGTTCTTTGCGGAAATTTTACGGAAAAATCCAACCACTTTACCGATAAGAATATCCGAATAGCATGGATCACCTTTGACTTCCTCGTAAGGAACGAGAGGACGTTTCACATAAGAATGCCAAGAATCAAAGAAAGGGTAGCATGTAGGACGATGAAAGAGCAAAAAAAACAAAAAGCACTGCTCAGCCGTGCGGGGCAATAAAGCTAAACAGAATCCGCAGGAAAGAAGAATCTTTGCGGAATACCCACCTTTAACATATAATTGCACAAAATCAATATTTTGTGCAATTGTGGGGAGGGGAAGAAAGCGGAGTTTACTTCATTTTATCATTAATTCGATAACTCTACTATATTTTTTATTACTGTCACTTATACTTTTCTAATTGTTTTTGAAGAAAACGGCGTCTGCCATTAAAATATTCTACTTTGGTTTTTTTATTTATGCGATAAAGTCATTTTAGTGTTTTAACTTAATTTCTTTCAATTATACCCAGCTAGTTATATTTTCTTTATGGTTCTGGTAATGAAATCCATTTTTTCTTTCGTTTTATTTTTATTGAATTAATACTTGGTACACTTACAATAAAATAAAACGAAAACGGTTTTTTAATAGTAATCAAATTTTATGTTGATCATACTTCATAAGTCTATAGAACTATTTGAAGTTAATAGATTTCTTTTCTTTTAACCTATCAAAATATACCGCCTTCCTTTTTGGATACCAGATCGGTTCTACGGGGTTTCAATGATTAAATATAACACAACCTATATTTCAGTTCACATTTTTGACACAATAAAATTTTGTGCAATTATTTTATTTTTTTATATTGACTTTCTCTTATATATATGCTACAATTGTAATATAGAAATGGAGGGATTTAGATGAGCAACACCAATTACATGAAACGAGATGAAATGATTGACATTCCTGAATTTTGTGTTGAATATTTGGTCTATTTACAAGTAATTCGGTCCCTCTCCCCTCTTACGGTTCGGGAATATTATCTAGATCTAAAAACATTTTTTCGCTACTTAAAAGTGGGAAACTCCGTCAGCATAGAACAGTTTGACAAAATTGATGCGTCGGATTATACTCTAAATCAACTAAAAACGGTAAATCTATCAAAATTACACGAATATTTAGCGTTTCGGCAAAGCGAACGGAACAATTCTGCCCGCTCGAGAATGCGAAAAATCTCCAGCTTGCGAGGATTATACAAATACCTCTCTATGCAAAAATTAATATCTGAAAATCCGACATTGGATTTAAGATCTCCCAAAACCGAAAAAAGGCTTCCTCATTATTTAACTTTTCAACAAAGTTTTAAGCTGTTAAACACCATCGACGGTCGGTTTAAAGCTCGAAATTTGGCGATAATTACACTTTTTTTAAATTGTGGGATCCGATTATCAGAATTGATAGGCTTAAATTTTAACAGCATTTCCGAACGACATATCAAGGTTTTAGGGAAAGGCAACAAAGAACGAATATTATATTTAAACGATGCTTGCATGGCAGCATTAGAGACTTATTTCGAAGAACGAAAAACTTATACCTTTAAGGTTTCCGATCCGGATGCACTTTTTATTAGCCAAAAAGGAAATCGGATTTCAAAACGAATGGTCCAAAGTATGGTTAATAATTTTATGTACCGGTGCGGAATTGATACAAGGCAATATTCAGTACACAAACTCCGCCACACCGCGGCAACGCTAATGTATCAAAGCGGCGTTGATATCCGTGCTTTGCAAGAAATTCTCGGGCACGTGAACCTGGGAACGACACAAATCTACACCCACGTAAAAAACAGTCAGATTGAAGAATCTATGCGATCTATTTGCATTTCCGAATCCGGTGCAGGTCCACAAAAACAGAATATTTAAAAAAACGATGACAGATTCAGATTCGGGAAAAAAGCTTGGCAAAACAAACCTTTCTTTCTCAGTTGACCTGCGGTGCTATGGGCTATCTACCCACGGAAAAATGTTTTGGATGCAGAATAATTAACGGATATAAATTAGGTCAATTCTCCTAAATCGGGAGACTTGACCTATCTTATGCATACAAAGGAAATGGATTATGAACTTATTATCGGACATGAATATTCATTTGGAAAATAAAAAATTAAGCCGTGCATTTTTTATTTTCTTAATGCTGATGTATTCCTTGGTTTATATGACAAAGCAGTGCTTTTCCGCCGCCTTGGCTACCATCGTAGAAGAAGGATCCTTAACCATGACACAGGCGAGTATTATCTCTGCCTCGTTTTATATTGCATATGCACCTTTGCAGATTCTCGGAGGTGTTTTTGCAGACAAATACAATCCGGAGCGCCTCATAACCATTGGATTGTTTGGAAGCGCTCTTGCCAATGTGGTAATCTTCTTCAATCAAAATTTCTGGGTTATGTTAATTTTTTGGATATTTAGTGCCATCGTTCAATTTGCACTTTGGCCTTCGGTTTTTAAGATTATGTCTTCCCAACTGGTGCGAAGCGATCGTCCGAGAATGGTTTTCTTAATTTCCTTTACCACCTATATCGGAATGGCTTTGGCTTATTTGAGTGCTGCCCTGATTCCCAGATGGCAAGATAACTTTGTCGTTTCTGCCGTAATTTTATTCATTCTTGCAATCGCTCTTATCATCTTCTCGGAGGCATTAAGCCCTTACTTAAAAAAAGATAAAATAATCCCACAAACCGCAAGGAAAAATACAGATAAAGAGGACCACAAAATAAATCAGTGGAAAATATTTTTTTCCAGTGGTTTTGTTGCTCTTTTGGTCTCGGCTCCCTTCCGAATAATGATTGAAAACGGCGGAAAAACCATGTCTCCCACTATGCTTTTTCAATGCTATGAAAATATCTCTCCGTCGATTGGGAATCTGCTGAACATCCTCATTATCTTGTCCGGTATGGTAGGGATGATTGTTTGGAAAGGTTTCGTCAAGCGAAATTGGGTTAAAAATGAATTGACGGGAACATTTATAATTTTTATGCTATCGCTTCCTTTTATTGTGGTTATGCGATTTGTAGGAATTCTTCCCTCTTGGCTAATTGTTGCTTCTCTTTGTGTAGAATCCTTCTTTTTGTCTGCGGCAACACTTTTAGGTTCTATGTTTGTTATGCGGTTTATTCCCTTTGAATTGAATGGTACCGCGGCTGGATTGCTCAATGCCATGCAAAGTTTCGGAATTGTGGTTCAATTCTGTTTATTTGGTCCTATTGCAGAAAAACTCGGCTGGACCACCGTAACAACGCTATGGATTGTTCTAATTTTCATTTCCATTATTAGCATTTCCTTTGGATTAAAATCCTCCAAAAAATTCATCCAAGAAACCGAAGCAAAATAACCAAAAAACCCGAAAGGAATCTCACCTTTCGGGTTTTTTCATCTATTACGAAGTTTCAGCAAAAGATCAGAAAAATGCCGGGGCAATTCAGAGGAAAACTCCAACCGCTCTTTTGTAATCGGGTGAACAAACCCTATTCTTCTTGCATGAAGACATTGCCCCACCAAACCGAAATTGTCCGTATGTTTCGGTGCATATACAGGATCGCCGACAATGGGATGCCCTTTGTATGTCATGTGAACACGAATTTGATGAGTACGTCCGGTTTCCAATCGAAAACGAAGGTACGAATAGCCAGGGAATTCTTCCAAAACTTCATAATGAGTGATTGCATTTTTTGAGTTAACCGGCGTAACCGTCATTTTCTTGCGATCTTTCGGATCTCGCCCCACGGGAGCGTTGATCGTACCGGAAGTTTCTTTAAAATGACCGATGACAACCGCCTCATACTCCCGCAAAAAAGAATGTTCTTTGATTTGTTCCGCAAGTCCAAGATGTGCATCATTTGTTTTTGCAACAATCAAAAGCCCGGAGGTGTCTTTGTCGATACGATGCACGATTCCGGGACGAAGAACCCCATTGATCCCCGACAATTCTCCGGAACAATGAAACAATAAGGCATTCACCAAAGTACCGTCAGGATTCCCCGCCGCAGGGTGCACCACCATCCCTTGAGGTTTATTGACCACAAGAAGATCCTTATCCTCATAGACAATTTCCAAAGTGATATTTTGCGGAATTGCTTCTAACGGTTGAGGGTCAGGAATTTGAATTACCACAACGTCGCCGCTCTTAATTTTTTCACTCTTTCCAACGACTTTTCCGTTAAGAAGAACATTTCCTTGTTCTAACAACGCCGAAATGGCCGAGCGGGAAAAAACCTGCTCGGCAACTTCATTTAATGCAATTGAAAGATATTTATCAATCCGCACCGGCGAGAAGTCGCCGGATACAGTTAGAATCTGTTCAACCATCAGTCCAAAATGTCTCCTTTGGTATAAAGGAACATAAAAATAAACAATACCGCTCCGCAACAGACAAAAATATCCGCAACATTAAACACAGCGAAATCAATCAAATAAAAATCAAACATATCTACCACAAATCCGCGAAAAATACGATCAATTAAATTACCAATTCCGCCGGAAGCGATACAGACGAGGGAAACTCGTCCTATTTTTGACCGCACAACCCCTCGAACTAACAAAAACAGAATCAGAGAGCATAAGATTACGGTCAAAATAATAAAAAACCACTTTTGTCCGGCTAAAATACTGAACGCAGCACCGGTATTTTCACAATACTGCAACCGAAAAACACCGGGAACCAGATCTATGGTAGAGATGGGACGTAAATTTTGATACGCCCATCCTTTTACCAACTGATCCAATCCTAAAATTGAAACAAAAATCAATAAATAGCCGAACCACTCAGAACGAGAAGTACGTTTCATCGGACTCAATCTTCGTCGTCATCGTCGAAGAAATCATCATCGTCGTCTTCATCTTCATCACGGAAGAAGAGTTTCTTCTTCTTTTTGGGTTCCTTTTTCTTTTTCTTGGAATCCTCATCATCAAAGAGATCTTCCAAACCTTTGGAAGAGCGTTTTGCAAAAATTCTCTTAGAAGATTTTTCCAAAAGATCATCGTCAAAATCAATGTCGTCAGCATCTGCCACAATTTCCTCTACGACAGGAGCTACTTCAACATTTTCCACAATAGGTGCGGCAACATCGGCAAAAGATTGATTGAGGATATCAAGAGTTTCGGAACCAATCTTCACATCTTCGAATTGCATGTTGGGAATTTCTTCAATCATCTTCATGTGAGAATTGTAGGTTTCCAACAGAGTATTCTTAAATGCATCGATTTCGGCTGTCAGCTTTTGGGTTACGGAATTTTGACGGTTTGCTTCATACTGAGCGGTTTCAATCAGTTTTTTCGCGTAATCTTCTGCATCAGCAACCAACCGTTGAGCCTTCTTACGAGCTTCTTCCATTTCTTCCGAAGGATTTTCGGGAATTACAACGGGAGTAACTTCAGGAACTTCTGCAACAGCAGGAGCATTCGCAAGTTCGTTCAATTTTTCAGTCAAAAGATTGACCTTGTTTTTCAATGCATTGCGTTCGTCAAGCAAGCGAGTATAGTCAACCAGGATTTCATCCAGGAATTGATCGACTTCGTCCCCTTTATATCCGCCGCCCTTGGTGCTGGTAAATTCTTTGGTTTCGATTTCTTTGGGTGTAATCATAATAATTTCTCCTTATATGAAACTATTTTTTTAAAATTTAAGATCGGGATCGAGACTTGCGGCAATATCGCCGGTAACCTCAATTCCACCGGGGGTAATAAGAAATGTGTTTGCTGCAATTTTCTTGGTATTCCCCTGCATTGCATATGCAACGCCACTGAGAAAATCGATGAAATGACGCGCATCTTTTGCGATCAATTCCAGATTGAGAATTACAGATTCATGATTCAACAAATGATCTGCAATCGTTAGCAACTGATCGTTGGAGGAATCGTTAGGGCGAAAGAGAACAAACTGTTTCTTTGCTTTTCCCGGAACTGCAGAAGCCGGAGTATCTCTCTTCTCAGTCTGCACAGATTCTTCCAAAAATTCTTCGTCATCTTCTCTGGGGGCAAATCGGTCAAATAATCCCATAACAATAATACCCTTTCCATTTTATCGATACAACGCCGTTCCGACACGAATCATATTCGCTCCGTATCGAACCGCCGCCGCATAATCGCCGCTCATTCCCATGGACAAAATATCCATGGCTATATTATACGGTTTATTTTCCGCATAATTTCGATAGATTTCGTACATTTTTTGATAATACTCATCTTTGGTTTCAATCGGCATAATTGCCATAAGTCCTCGAATTCGAATACCGGGAAGAGATGAAACCTGCTGTAACAAATCGTCTAAATCTTCTTCATATATGCCGTATTTTTGAGGTTCTTTTGCAATATTAACCTGTATTAAAACATCGACCGTCTTCCCTGCCAAATCAGCACAGCGGCTAATTTCCCGGGCTAACCGAAGGGAATCGACAGAGTGAATCAAGTCGGCACAAGCTATCGCCTTTTTAACTTTATTAGTCTGCAAATGACCAATTAAGTGGCGAGTTCCGTTCATTTTTGAAGAACGTTCTTCTAATGCAACAACCCGATTTTCTGCAAAATCCCGAACGCCTGCATCATACAACTGAGGAATCACTTCCAGAGGCTGATTCTTCGTAACGGCAACAATGGTAACAACCTGTCCAATGCCGTTTTGGGAAACGATGGATTCTACTTCTTGTTTTATTTGAAGATAGTTATCGCAAATCATTAATTAATATTGACCACCTTTCCGTCGTACACCTCTTTCCCGCCAACAACAACCGCATCATTCAACATTAATTTACGGGAAGATGATTGCCCTTTGGGGGCAACGACTACAAAGCCTCGTTCCTCATTTCGGAACAAAACCGTAACCGGTTTAAATACCAATTTCGCACCGGAAACAACATAAACACCGGTATCTCCGTCAGAAACACGAATAGCATCGCGATCTACTCGAAATCCGGAATAAGATTGCAACACGATTTGGGCGTCAGCAATACGAAGGGAATAGATTCCGTCGTCGAAGAACGAACTTTCAAACACCACAGCAACTTGATTATCTGAAGGCTCCGACACACTAATAACGGTCATTGAAACGTTCTTTACACCATACATCGCAGTATCAAAACGAAGCGTCCAAGTAGACCCGACTTCAAACCGCTGTGACTCCGAAGAAGGAACGGTACATAAGTACGACCAATACGAAAAATGCTGAACCTTTCCAATATAATTCTCGGAACGGGTTTTGGGCGTTTGCTTTAAGAGGGTATTTACAGATTCCACTGATGCAGTCTCATGCTGAGAAGATTTTAACTCCTCATATCCATCGTATGCGGAAGAAAAATACCCGGCTTGTACAGCGTTTACCGCCGTTTGCTTGGAAGAATTTCCGGTTAAAATCATATTCCGGGAAGACTCACAATTAGAGAGAATCTGACGATAATAGGACTTGTCCCCGGTGGCCTTCATATCCCGTTTAATAAAATAAGATTGAACTTGAGCAGACGTTTCCAAACAATCCGAAAGATTTCCACTTCCGGAAGCCGTTAAATGGTTTCGAATTGATTCTTTAGTTCGTTCGTCCAACGCTTTTAGATCATACTGTGTAGTAGAAGAAACGCAACTGTTGAGAAGAGCCACCTGGCGTTCAATCGAATCCAAAGCAAGATGATCCACATTTTCAGAAGTTTCCGTGCTATAGGTAGCTACGGTATCACCAATAGAAACCCGGTTACCATCCGAAACTTTATAGTCGATGGATGCAGGGACTGTTGCAGCGGAAATTAAAATTTCATCTCGTAACGCAATTCCGGACACCGTAATTACATCGTCATAAACAATACTCTCCGCAGCTTTTACGGTTATGGCTTCAGAAGAAAAAATGGAGGGAACAATCCCAGCGGCAAGATATACAATAACCACCGCAATTAAAATCCAAAAAAAGATGTTGCTGACTTTACTTTTCATAATTTTAAATAGGAGAAATGGTGGAAATTGCATGCTTGTAAATCATGTTTTCTTTTCCGTCCGATTCCAAAAGAATCACGAAATTATCAAAACTTTTTACAATTCCTCGCATCTGAAAACCACTAATTAAGTATACAACAATGGGAGATCGGTTCTTTCGAGCATTATTCAAAAAAAGCTCCTGAATATTACCATGATTGGTACGTTCCGAAAATTTCAATTCTTCAGTCATTGTCAAAACCTCCGGTTACATAATCGAGGAAAATTGATACATATTTATATTTTATTATATCACATTTCCTTGTATTTGGCTATACGTTCACAACAATAGTTCAAAATATTGTCAAAATTCATAACGTCAACGGAAAACCATTGGATTCGTTTGTCTCTTCGAAACCACGTCAATTGACGTTTTGCGTAATTCCGGCTTTCTTTTTGAATCCGAGCAACCGCATCTTCCAACGTAGATTCGCCTTTAAAATAATCATCAAATTGCCGATAACCGATGGCTTGTCTCGCCGTCCGGGAACAACGATTCAAATCCAGAGAACGAACCTCATCCAACAAACCCATCTCCATCATTTCCAATACCCGGCGATCAATTCGATCGTATAAAAAAGCACGATCATCGGCGGTTAACCCGAAACAACAAAACTCATAAGGACTTTCCTGTTCCAACGCTCTGCGATTCTGTTCGCTTTGCGTAATTCCGGTATTGTGAAAAACCTCCAAGCCACGGATGATACGCTTTTTATCTTTCGGAAAAAGCCGAGATGCAAGTTCCGGATCAATTTTTGCAAGGCGAGAAAGCATTTCCTCTCCCCCAAATTCTTCATAATCCGATTCCAAAGAAAGACGATACGCCTCATCCACCGGCTCTTCCGACAAGGATAAATTTTGCATAAAAGAAGATACGTACAGTCCGGTACCACCAACAAGAATCGGCAATTTCCCACGGGAAATAATATCATTAACGCACCGATCGGCATCTTCCAAATACTGCTTCAATGCATATTCTTCCGTAGGTTCCAGAAAATCCATGAGATGATGAACTATTCCACACCGTTCTTCTTCCGTGGGTTTTGCCGTTCCGATATCCATACGGCGGTATATCTGCATAGAATCCGCAGAAACAATCTCGCCGTTAAACTTTTTTGCAAGTTCGATGGAAAGACGGGTCTTCCCTGAGGCAGTAGGCCCCACAATGACAACAACCAGAGGTTTCATAAACAACTCACTTAATACGTTTAAACTGCTTTTCTACCGATTTTTTGCTCAAAGAGAAAACAATCGGTCTTCCATGAGGGCAATATTGTAATTCTTTTTCTCTTCGGAAATATTCTTCTGCCAAACTTTGCAGCTCGGGTAATGTGGACTTACTTCCCGACCGAATCGATGCCTTACAAGCAATATCGTAATAAAAGCGATCCATCAAAGATTCATCTTTTCCTACGGCAAGGGCGTTTGCAAATTGCTGCAACAAAGGTTCTGCCTGTTCCGGATCAATCAAGGCAGGGATTTCCCGAATGAGAAGATCATCTCCAAACGATTCCAAAATAAATCCAAACCGGGAGACAAAATCTGCGTTCTCCGACAAAACGCGGTTTTCCTCAATGCCAAGATGCATTACGATGGGATGCAGCAACGATTGAGACGCAATTTCGCTTTTGCGAAGACGTTCAAAGTTCATACGCTCATGAAGAGCATGTTTGTCAATAAACAGAATCTCATCGCCTTTTTCCACCAAAATATAGCAGTCAAATGCTTCTCCCACCATACGGAACGCTTGTTCGGTTTGAAACAAAACCGGTTCTGTGTTTGCCGCGACCGTTTGGGGCTTGACGACCTCCGTCTTTGGCTCCATTACAGGTTTTTCCGCTTTTTTCACAACAGGAACAGGAGAAAAAGTGGATACGGGAGGAGGAGTTTGTCTCGATATAATCGAAATTTGCGGGGCTACGTCGTTCAAAACGTAAGCCGAGGGTTTTGATTCTGCTTTGGGCGGAGTAATCGTCCAATCAGAGGGTTTTTTAGAATTTATTTTTTCAGCCGAAGCTTGAGCTGGATTCGGTTCTACCTTGGTCTTTGTAGTAAAATCCAAAACAACGTCTTTGCGAACCGGCGTCGGATTTTTAACCGGGGAAGAAGATTGAACCGAAATCTTTGTATAAGGATTTTTCTTGATCGGAGAAGCAGGAGCAGTACGGACAGGTTCCGGAAACTTCATCTCAACGATACCTGAATCCGATACCAACGCTTGTTCCGTTGCTTTGCGAACGGCATACGCCACAGCATTTTCGTCGGCAAATTTCACTTCCAATTTGCTAGGATGTACATTCACATCTACCTGGGACACAGGAAGGTCTACAAACAAAACACAAACCGGCATCCTTCCAATCAGCATTTTATTGTGATATGCACTTTCTAACCCAGATGTCAAAATAGGAGAACGAACATAACGGTTGTTTAAAAAGAACACCTGACGACTCCGATTTGCCTTGGAGTATATGGGTTTTCCAACGACACCGTAAACGCGAATATCACCGATTGTAACGTCCGCACCAATCGACATTTCCGCAAAATCTTTTCCAAAAATAGAAAAGACCGTTTCATTTAAGTCTCCTCTGCCCGGAGTGTGGATACGATCGGTTCCGTTGACAGTCAAACGAAAGGAAATTTGGGGATGAGACAATGCCAAGCGTTCCACAACCGATTGCACCGCACCGGCTTCCGCAGGCTCGGATTTCATAAATTTCAGCCGTGCAGGAGTATTGAAAAATAAGTTATGTACTGAAAAACAAGATCCGTCAGGACAGCCGCATTCTTCTTCGGATAAAATCTCCCCTTCCGATACTTCAAAACGTGTTCCGGAAGTATTCGCCGCAATTTTTGTGGTAAGGGTAATTTTGGATACAGCAGAAATAGCCGCCAATGCCTCACCCCGGAATCCTAACGTGGAAATACGGTTCAAATCTTCTTCCGTTGCGATTTTGCTGGTGGCGTGTTTTAAAAATGCTTTTCGGGCATTTTCCGCCGTCATGCCGCATCCATCGTCGGAAATGCGGATCAATTCCAACCCGCCCCGGCGAATTTCAACGGTAATTCGTTTTGCTCCGGCGTCAATGGCGTTTTCCACCATTTCTTTTACGGCAGAAGCAGGGCGATCAACCACTTCACCGGCGGCAATGAGGTTGATAACCGAAGAATCAAGAAGACGAATTTCCGACATAGGCATTCCTTTCTGTATCGTTAGATATCTTTCGCCTGTTTTGCAAGGCGGTAAAGTTCGTTCATCGCTTCAATGGGCGTAAGCAAGGTAACGTCCAGTTTTTTCAGCGATTCAATGATTTCGTCACCGTAAGCGGCGGTCATGGAAATTTGCAAATCTTCCACAGGTGCAGTCTTTACAATTCGAGGAGTATTTCCCGCTTCCAGTTCCGACAAAACAACTTCGGCACGGCGAATTATTTCTTCGGGAACACCTGCAAGACGGGCAACTTCCACCCCATAACTGTCGTCGGTTCCCCCTTCTACGATTTTCCGTAAGAAGAGAATATCCTTCCCTTTTTTCTTGGCTGCAATGTTATAATTACGAACTCCGCTCATTTCCTGTTCCAAAGCGATCAGTTCGTGATAATGGGTAGCGAATAAGGATTTTCCGCCGATTTTTTGCGTAGCGTATTCCACAACGGCACGAGCAATACTCATACCATCAAAGGTCGACGTTCCACGACCAATTTCATCAAAAATCATCAGCGATTTTTTGGTGGCATTTTTCACAATATACGCAACTTCGTTCATTTCCACCATAAAGGTAGATTGGCCCATAGCGAGATCATCGGATGCACCGACCCGAGTAAAAATCCGATCACACACACCGATATTTGCCGAAGAAGCAGGAACGAAAGAACCAATCTGTGCCATCAAAATAATAATGGCAACTTGACGCATATAGGTGGATTTCCCTGCCATATTCGGACCGGTAATGATAGCAGTTCGATGATCCTGTCGATCCAAATAAGTATCGTTGGGAACAAACATATCGTCCCGCAACATGGATTCAACAACTGGGTGCCGTCCATTTTTGATCTCAATTACGTCCCCTTCGTTTACGTAAGGACAGACGTAGTTATTTTTCAAAGCAACGTGGGCAAGGGATAACAATGCATCCAACAATGCAATCGCATCGGCAGAACGGCGAATACGGTCCAAGGCATCTGCAAGATGTTTTTTCAAATCCGAGTATAACTCGTATTCAATTTGAACAATCTGCTCATTTGCGGTGGCAAGTTGGAGTTCAATCTCCTTCAATTCCGGGGTTATATAACGTTCTGCATTAACCAAGGTTCCCTTGCGAATGTAATGCTCGGGAACGAGATGGTTGTTTAGTTTGGTTACTTCCAAATAATACCCGATAATCTTGTTATAGCCAATTTTCAGGTTCTTAATGCCGGTTTTTTCTCGCTCGCTGGTTTCAATATTCGCGAGAACTTGCTTGGTATTATCCAGCAAATTCCGCAATTCGTCCAAATGCTCATGATACCCGGGACGAATCATTTTCCCATCTCGAATCGACATGGGAGGTTCGTCCACCAAAGCCTCTTGAATCATAGCGGTCAAATCTTCCAGAGGATCCAAATCGTCATAGATTTTTTTCAACAAAGACGGTTCCATTCCCTTGAGCAATCGCTTAATATCGGGGAATGAAGAAAAACTGATACAAAGAGCCTTCATATCTCTAGGATTGAGGGTGTCGTAAACAATTTTGGTCATCAACCGCTGAACGTCACGGACATTATTCAAAAGTTCCCGCATCTCCGTCCGTTCCAAATGAGAATCATATAATTTGCGAACGGCATCTTGTCTTCCCATGATGGAGGGAATATCCAACAAAGGCTTTTCTAAAAATTTGCGAAGTTGACGGGCACCCATAGCGGTTCGGGTTTTATCCAAAATTCCCAAAAGAGAGCCTTGCCGTTCTTTGGAGCGAAGGGTTTCCACGATCTCCAAGTTCCGCCAAGTGGAATAATCCAACTCCATATGATCTCCGTCGGTGGTGTACCGAAGATTTTTCATATGAGACAAATCGCAAAGCTGCGTCTTCTGCAGATAATCCAAAAGACCGCCGGCAGCTTTTAGATATAATTCTCCCTCGGGGAGATCCAAATCTTTTAAAGCCCTTCCGGTCTGCTGCTCGATGCGACGCATACAGTCTTTTAAACGAAAACTTTCCGGTTCTCCATCTTTGATGGAACAGTGACCTAATTTGGAAAAATATTCGCTAATCAAGTGAGAATCCCGTGCGGTTTTGTTCAAATAAGCTTCCCTGGGAGCATAGCGACACAAATGAGAAAGCAAGGACGGATCGGACAATTTAAAAACGTCAGTTAAGAAGAAATCGCCGGTAGTGACGTCTGCATAGCAGAAAGCGACTTTACCCTCGTCGGCACAAATACCAACGATATAGTTGTTTTTCTTTTCATCCAACATGGTAGGTTCGGTAACGGTACCGGGAGTGATGACTCTCGTTACGTCCCGTCCCAATACTTCGTTGGAATTTTCTGCTTTGTTCTGTTCGCAAATCGTTACACTAAATCCCTTTGTGACAAGGCGGGAAATATAATTATCCACACTGTGAAAAGGAACACCGCACATGGGAGCACGTTCCTCTAAACCACAATCTCTTCCGGTCAGAGTCAAATCCAGTTCCCGGCTGACAGTACGGGCATCATCAAAGAACATCTCATAGAAGTCTCCGAGGCGGTACATGAGGATGCAGTCTTTATATTGTTGTTTCAATTCAACGTACTGTCTCATCATAGGAGACAATCGTTCCGTGGAAATTACTTCCCCGTTCGCCGTAATAATTTCCGACATGGGTATCCGTCCTTTATATTATTTCAAGTTAGTGGCAACCGCTGCAGCTGGAGCAATTCCCGCCGCAAGAATGAGGCTCTTCCCCGGTTACGTGGAAGTTGATAATTTGATAAACGCTGTTTACCATTTCTTGTAAGGATTCTGAAGCTTCAGAAAATTGCTTCATGACAGGATGATTGATAACTTTGTCGTATGCAGTATTCATCATCTCCCGCATGCTGTCCAACATTTCTTCATTCTGATCTGCAGCTTCTTTTTGAAGCTCGTTCATCAACTGCATCCGACGAAGATTGTATTCTCCGATAAACATCTGCAATTCGGAATCCGTTTCCTGAAGAGCCTTTGCTTCGTTATACTTTTTAAATTCTTCGCTGGCTTCAATAGCTTCGCCCAATTCGTGAGCAAGTTTGGTAAGATCGGTCATAATAAAAACCTCTTTCATATAATTTATTTGTGTTGTTGATAACTTACGAATTACAAACGGTTCCGTACATACCCCAGTTCTGGGCACGGTCAATGCGAACCAAGACCCTTGTTCCTTGGGGATAATTTCCCGGGAAATGAACGATCTTGTTACTATCTGTTCTTCCGTCGCACAAAGACACGTCCTTTTCATTTTGCCCGGTAACAAGAACACTTATCACTTGCCCTACAAATTTTTCATTTGCACGAGCCGACAAGTCACTCTGTAAGGCAAGCAACCGTTGATAACGATCTTTTTTTAGGGATTCAGAAATCTGTCCGTCCATAGTTGCTGCGGGCGTCCCATTCCGGGGAGAATACAGAAACGTATAAAGACCATCAAATTCCACCTCTCGAATCAAAGAGAGGGTATCTTCAAAATCTTCTTCCGTTTCCGTAGGGAACCCCACGATTACGTCAGACGTGAAGACCACTCCGGGAATCTTTTCTTTTGCTAAAGAAATTAAAGCCAGATAATCTTCTCTGGTATATTTCCGATTCATCATCTTCAAAATTCGATTGCTTCCCGATTGAAACGGCAAATGAATATGCCTGGAAAGATGCTTGGAATCAGCAATTGTTTCAATCAATTTGGGGGAAGCGTCTTTGGGATGAGACGTCATAAAACGAATGGTAAAATCGCCGTCTATAGCGTCTATTTCCCGCAGAAGATCGGAAAAATCGTACTCCCGGTCCAAATCGTTACAGTAGGAGTTTACGTTTTGTCCCAACAGGGTAATTTCTTTATATCCCTGCCGAATCAATCCGGAGACTTCTTTTAAGACCAATTCCGGTTCCCGGCTCCGTTCTCTGCCCCGAACATAAGGAACGATACAATAAGTGCAAAAATTATTACATCCGGACATAATGGAAACCCAGGCTCGGGTCTTGTCCGCCCGAAGGATGGGAAGCCCCTCGGCAATATTTCCGTCACTGGGAGCATTGTCAAAAATGCGTTGTTCCTCCCCTGTGAGCAAGCGATACAAATTTTCCGGGAAACGGTATAAAGCGTGGGGACCGAATAATAAGTCCACATGACGATATTTCTTTTTTATTTCTTCCGCAACAGCAGGTTGTTGCATCATGCACCCGCAAAGAGCAACGATCGTATTGGGATTGTTTCGCTTCACAGAAACCAACGAGCCAACCGTACCGAGAACCCGTTTCTCCGCGTGATCACGAACGGCACAGGTATTAAACAAAATGAAATCGGCTTCCGCGGGAAGGTCCGTAAACAGAAATCCCATTTCCGAAAGCATTCCGTTGATTCTCTCCGTATCGTTTTCATTCTGTTGACAACCAAAGGTTTTGGTATAAGCAAGATACGGTCTTCCCTGCAAAGTTTGTTTTTCTGTCAGTAAATTACGAATTTGGTCAATATAATTTCGCTGGCGATCTATCTCAACCGGTGAAATTTGTTTTAATTCCGACATGGAAACACTCATTTCTTTATTATTTAACATTATTATAATACATAAAACTCTATTTGTAAATAAAGTTTTAATAAATTTCTAAAATTATTTCGTTTTTACACACATATCGCCCTTGCAATCCAAGAAAAACTATGTTATAATTGTAAAAAAGGAAAGGAGAATCCGTATGTTTCGTAAAAATATGGAACCGAACTGTGAATACTGTAATCTTGGTAAAATGCTTTCCGACGGCAACGTTATTTGTCAAAAATACGGATTAATCCAACCGAAAGTCGATTGTAAAAAATTTGAATATTGCTCCCTAAAACGGATCCCCAGACGTCCTGCAAATTTGCCGGAGTTTGAGCAATCGGATTTTTCAATCGATTGATTATTTTACATATTATCGTACCCTGTACGAAGAATTGGAGATAGGTTATGGCATTAAAACTGAACAAGCAGTACCTGAACGGATTTATTGGCGAAAAAGAATACGAAAGCATGAAATCTTTCGTAGAAGTTGCAGACAAAATGATCCGAGAAAAATCCGGTGCTGGAAATGATTTCTTAGGTTGGGTAAATCTCCCCGCCGACTATGACAAAGACGAATTTGCACGCATCAAGGCCGCCGCAAAGAAAATTCAGCAAGATACTGACGTCTTGTTGGTTATTGGGATTGGCGGATCTTATTTGGGTGCCCGTGCAGCAATTGAATTTGTTAAATCTCCCATGTACAACAATCTGAAAAGAGAAGGAACCCCTGAAATCTATTTCATCGGCAACTCCATTTCTTCTACCTATATGCAAGAAGTTTTGTCCCTTTGCGAAGGAAAACGTGTCAGTGTTAACGTTATTTCCAAATCCGGAACGACTACGGAACCCGCACTTGCGTTCCGCGTAATGAAAGAATATTTGGAAAAGAAATACGGCAAAGAAGAAGCGAAAAATCGCATTTACGCAACCACCGACAAAGCACGGGGAACGTTAAAATCCTTGGCTGACCGAGAAGGATATGAATGCTTTGTCATTCCCGACGACATTGGCGGCCGATTCTCCGTACTGACGCCTGTAGGGCTTCTTCCCATTGCTGCTGCCGGAATCGACATTGACGAATTGATGAACGGTGCCGCTTCTGCCATGAAAGATTTTGATGAACCTGACATGGCTAAAAACATTTGCTATGAATTTGCCGCAATCCGCAATATTCTCCTGCGGAAAGGGCGTAACGTTGAAGTTACCGTTGGCTATGAACCCTATTTGTGGTGTTTCGGCGAATGGATCAAACAACTTTACGGAGAAAGCGAAGGAAAAGACGGAAAAGGTCTGTTCCCCACCAGCATGATTTTCTCTACCGATCTTCATTCTTTGGGTCAGTATCTGCAAGAAGGGATGCGTACCATGTACGAAACCGTTCTTTGGGTCAACAAGTCCAAACTGGAACTGGTAGTTGGAGAAGATCCTGAAAATTTGGATGGTTTGAACTTCCTTGCGGGAAAATCCATGCAAGAAGTTAACAAAAAAGCATTCCAGGCAACCGCATTGGCTCATATGGACGGCGGTGTTCCCTCCGTTGTACTGGAATTGGACGATGCTTCTGCATACTCTCTCGGCTATTTGGTCTACTTCTACGAAAAAGCTTGTGCCGTTTCCGGATACCTCTTGGGTGTTAACCCCTTTGACCAACCCGGAGTAGAAGCGTACAAGAAAAACATGTTTGCTTTGCTGGGAAAACCCGGATATGAAGAAATGAGAGCAGAGTTGGAAGCAAAATTGAAATAAATTGTAGAATTTGACAATTTTTTCTCTTTTTCCTCTTGCAATCTGTGAAAAAATATGATATAATAAAGATAGAAAAAGAAAGAGGAGGACATTCCCCCATGATTAAGCTCATCGTTGGACTCAAAGGAACCGGTAAAACCAAAACTCTCATCGCTGAAGCAAACGCTGCTATGTCTGCAGATCACGGTTGCGTTGTCTGCGTTGAAAAAGGCAGAAAGTTGATTTATGACATTAGTCATAAAGTACGCTTGATCAGTTCCGAAGAGTATGAAATCAATACTTATGACCGTTTTTACGGTTTTCTGTGCGGTTTAATGTCCGCCAATTACGATATTACCAACATTTTCGTAGACTCCATCACTAAAATTTGCGGAGACGACTTGGTCGCCTTGGAAAAATTCCTGAATGAAGTTGAAAATGTAATTCGCAACATCGATATCACCGTTACCCTCAGCAAAGATATGAGCGATCTTTCCGACGGTCTGAAAAAGTATCTTTAATCCCTTTGGGATATAACAAAACAGAAGGCAGCTCCCAAGGGGACTGCCTTCTGTTGTTTTTTATAAGGAGGAAGTTTCATGCAACGCCATAAACCAATCTTCCGAATCCAGCCAAATGCAGACATCGCCGTATTGTTTATTCACGGAATCGTAGGAACACCGGATCATTTTCATAAATTTATTCCATTGGTCCCTGAGAATTGGTCAATTTATAATGTATTATTGGACGGACATGGCGGTAGTGTAACGGATTTTGCAAAAACATCCATGTCCCGGTGGAAAGAGCAAATTGACGAAATTGTAACAATGCTCTTAGAAAATCATAAAGAGATTATTATTGTTGCACATTCTATGGGTACATTATTTGCCATTCAAACCGCAATCAAATATCCTCAACGTGTTCGCCATCTGTTTTTGCTTGCTGCTCCCCTTCGGATTCATCCAAAACCCATTGCCGCAATTACCTCTCTAAAGGTTCTGTTTAATAAAATAGCACCAAATGATCGAGCCACACTTGGAGCAAAAAGAGCTTACGGGATTGATATAGACACCAATCTTTTCAAATATCTCTCCTGGATTCCACGATATACAGAGCTTTTGAAAGAGATCCCATGCACTCGATCGTTAGCAGAACAGATTCAAGTGCCTTGTACCGTGTATCAATCGAAAAAAGATGAATTGGTCTCTTTTTCTTCGGTAGAACTTTTTAAAAGCAACCCTAATATTGAAGTTATTCCTCTTCCGAAATCCGGACATTTTTATCTCAAGCCATGTGAAGAACAGCGAGTTTTAAGAGATTTTCAAAAACTTTGCATTAAATAACAAAAGCACTTCGGTGGAAACCGAAGTGCTTTATTTTATGCGGAATAAAGAATGGAATGCAAACGTTTCATCACATTTTCTGTCTTTTCCGATGTAGTTATCACTCGAAAAATACCATGGATATAGTTGAATTCGATGGAATCTTTTTCAAAAGATTCTACGGTTTTTTTAAGGACACTTCCGGGCAAGTTTCCATCGGAAACCACACTGATGACAGAACTTCCATCTTCCCTGTTCCAAACTGTAATGCCGGTTCGACGTGGTGCAGACGGAACAATCATTGTTCCTTGATGACGAGAGAAAGAAGTTAAAATTTCGGTTGGTATCTGATATTGTTTTACTAACGCTGCAGCTCTCGGATGCAACACTTTTGCACCGCTGGAAGCCAAATCCAACATCGTGTCCGGATGGATAGAATCAAAACGAACCGCCATAGGTTCTTTTCTTGGATCAGTAGAATATACACCGTCAACGTCGGTAAAAATCATACAACGATCTGCTCGTAAAGCCGCTGCAAAAGCAACGGCAGAAGTATCCGATCCACCGCGTCCTAATGTGATAAAATCCCCACGATCGGTAACCCCTTGAAATCCCGTAACAACAACAATATTTCCATCTTTCCATTCCCGATAAATTCGAGAGGTATCAATCCGATAAATCCGTCCATCTCCATAGTTTCCGGACACACAAACAGGAACTTGCAATCCATTTAATGAAACTGCTTTGGACCCCATGAAACACAATGTCGCGGCAAGTAACGCGGCAGAAGCTTGTTCCCCTGTAACCAACAAGGCATCTGACTCTCTGGACGGAAAATTTTCAGACAGTTCCCCATACTTTCTTGTTAGTGCATCGGTGGTTTTTCCCTGCGCCGATACAACGACAAGCATCTGATTATTTTCAGCATCACACTGAATTCGCTGTGCAACCCGGCGAAGACAATCACCATCGGCAAGGGACGAACCACCATATTTCTGTACGATTTTCATGTATAATAATACTCCTTCCGCAGGGACTGTTCCATTATATTACGGAAGGAGTTATTTGGTGTTATCTTGAATTGCGAAGCCGGTCAAGATATCCTTGCAACAGCACCGCTGCGGCAGCCGCGTCAATGGTTTTTCTCTGATCTTTCGCATTAATTCCGCCGGCATGAAGCATTTGAGAAGCAATTACCGTGGTATATTTTTCGTCCACAAATTCTGCATCCACGTTAAATCTTTCTTTCAATTCATCCCGAAACCGTTCTACCCTCTGACACATCTCACTTTTTGCCCCGTCGGTTCGTCCGGGATATCCTAAAATTACCTTATCCGGGGAAACTTCTTCTAAAACCTCCCCCAAACCAATCAACAATTTTTCATAGTTGCGGGAAGGAATTACTTTATAAGGCGAAGCAATCAGACCCGTGGGATCGGACACGGCAATCCCGGTACGGGACATACCGTAATCAATGGCAAGAATTCGCATAATTTTTCCTTTCGATTAAAATCCGCCGGAAAAATCCGGCGGAAAAAGAGCATTTACTGAAGTTTTTTCTGAATATCCAGAATTGTTTGTTCCGGAATGTTTCCGTCCATAAAAGCAGCAATATCGCCCAAGGTCTTCAGTTCCTGAGCAACATCATCGGGAACAGTTACATTAAATTCTTCTTCAATATACATGAGAAGCTCCAATACTTCCAAAGAATCCGTACAAACGTCAGCAATCAGACTATCCGCAGACAAATCGGATGCAGAAACATTGTAACGCTGTGCAAAAATCAATTTTACGGTATCAAGAGACATATGTTTTCTCCTTATTTTTTAATAACAACATTATACCCGATTCGGGAACGGTTGTCAAGACTATTCATAATTAGTTCAAATATCCTTTTCCTTCCGCGGAAGATGCGATGTTAAAGCTTCGACGGTTCGTTCAATCGCATCTTTACTGTTCTTCCAATCTTCTTTTGCAAAACGATAATCAAACTTTTTACAGAACCAATCGATATCGCCGCTCAATTCCTGCAAAGAAGTTTCCGTAACGTCCCCCAAGGCTTCACAAAAGGCCAAACGATCTTTTCTCCCCAATTCTTTGGAAGCACCAAGCAAAGCTCGATAATGAGGCAGACAAATTCGAGGTTGTTCGGAAAACAACTTGCGAAACAATTCATCGGTCTTCCATAAGTAAACAATGTTGGAATATACGTTTTTCATCTTTTCGTTTACTTTGTCGCAAACGTAACAGGATTTCTCCAGGTTAGAGAGATATTTTTCGGTAGAATCGGGCTTTACAGAATTGATTTTAGAACGGATTTCTTCCATATGGGATTGTAAAATCAACGCAACGGGAAGTCTCTTTCCATTGGTAATCATTTTATTAAAATGTTCCTCGCAAAATCCCAGCCGGTTGGTTTGAATCCGAATGGAAGGTTCCATCATTGCAGCACCGGTAATTGCATCAATTTCATTCTTTTCCAACATGCTGTGGAGAGAACAAACAGGACAACCACATTTTTCGCCAAAATGTTCATTAATGGCAATGGTATAAAGATGCTCTGCCAAAATCAAAAACCTCCTTCTGCCCGAATTTCTTTCAGACGGTACATTACGTTGTTTTGCAGTCCGAAAGCATCGTGAACAATCTTATACTGTTCGTAAATTTTATTGTAGATCTTATGATTTTTCTCATCGGGGGAATATACACGATCCAACAATCGGGACATTACGGAGACGGCTTGTTCCAAAGTATCGTAACCACCTTTTTGGCTGCCTGCGGCAACGGAGGCGTACATTGCCATCGTTAAAGCCGGTCCTTGTGTAGATGCACAAACGCGAATGGGGCGGTTGGTAATATCGGCGAACATTTGCATCATGAATTCATCCTTATGTGCAATCCCGCCACAGGCAACAATCTCGTTTACGGGAACACCGTAATCTTCCAACTGCTCCAAAATCCGACGGGTACCAAACACGGAACCCTCCAGCAATGCACGATAAATTTCTTCCGGTTTTGTCTGCAAAGTTAAACCGAGAATCATGCCGGAAAGATCGGATTTCCCTAAAACACTACGATTTCCGTTAAACCAATCTAAACATAACAAGCCCGATGATCCGGGTTTGGAATCCTTCAACTTATAGCGTAAATATTTATGAATTCCCATCCCATTTTCTTCCGCTTCTTTATAAAAAGATGCAGGAAGACAATGGTCCAAGAACCATGCAAACATGTCTCCGCAACTGGCCTGTCCCCCCTCGTATGTAGTATAACCGGGGAACATGGAATCGGGAACGGAAGAGAAAATACCGGGAATTTGTACGTTTTCTTCTTTCGAAACAAAATGACACAAAGAAGTGCCTATAATCATCGCCATTTTCCCGGGGCCAATCACACCGCAAGCAGGCATGGAAGCAGCACCGTCCACAAAAGGAGTAGAGACGGCTGTACCGACATTCAATCCGGTAAGTCTCGCCCCTCGCTCATTGATCGTTCCAAAACAGGGGTCATAACTAACCGTATCCCCGCCGAATTTTTCTTCTACGACGTTTTCAAAACGAGGATCCAATGCTTTCATGAATTCTTTGGAAGGATATCCGCCCAAGGCAGGATTCCAAAACTCCTTAAAAGCCGCAAAATTAAACCCTTTCTTTTCCGTGCCGCACAGAAGTGCCGTAATCCAATCCCCCGCTTCAGAAATGCGATAGGCGGCATGATAGACTTCTTCGTCAGACTGAAGAATAGATAAAATTTTAGCAAGACCGTTTTCTGCCGAACAATTTCCGCCAAAATAATCCAAATGAGCGTCATTTAACTCTTTGGTGACCCGTTCGATCAGCGTTGCTTGCGGCTGTGCCGTATGATCTTTCCACATGGTAGCGTATGCCTTAGGGTGAGAGGCATATTTAGGATCAAAACAAAGAGGAGTAAGGTCTTTATCGTAAGGCAGCACCGTAGCGGCGGTAAAATCCACACCAATGCCGATAACCTGATCGGGAGAAACCGAGGCTTTCAACATCACGTCCCGAATTACCGTAGATAAGACGTCCAAATAATCCTGGGGATGTTGTACGGCGGAATCACGAGGCAACAGGGTTCCGTCCGGAAGTTTTTCCGTCATAATACTATGGGGATATTCGTGAGTACTTTCCGCAATTGCTTCCCCGGTTTGAACGTCCACTAACAACGCACGACCGGAAAGAGAGCCGTAATCTAAGCCAATTACGTAACGTTTCATCATTTGTCCTTTCTAACACCGGTCAGGTCAAACACCGGAGTCATAGAAAAATTATCAGAGTCTCGACCTTGCATATACCCCGTCAATCCCAATTGCGAGGCATGTTTTAATGCGGCGGAATATTCAACGGAATACAATTTGCGATTGATCTCCGGACAAGCGGAGAGGTCTCCGCAGGGAGTATATTGACGCATTAAACTGATCCGAATTGAGTCTTTTGGAAATTGTTGAGAAATCCAGGAAAGAAGTTCTTTAGTATCTTCTTTTCCTCCCGGCAAAACCAAATGGCGGATTAAAACACCCTTTTTCAGAATTCCATTGTCGGAAAAGATACAAGCACCGACCTGACGAAACATTTCCTTAATCGCCATAGATGCCACTGTAAAATAATCTTCCGTTCCGGAGTACCGCAAGGAACGTTCGGGAGAATAATATTTCAAGTCCGGAAGATACACGTCAACTAAGCCGTCAAAACATTCTAAAATTTCCATGGATTCATATCCGGAACAGTTGCAGACCACGGGAATTTTCAAACTCTTTTTCACCAGCTGTAATGCTTTTGCCACCATTGGAGCAAAATGAGACGGAGTAACGAGATTAATATTTTCCGCACCGGAAGATTGCAATTCCAAAAAGATTTCCGAAAGACGCACTTCCGAAATATCTTCCCCAACTCCGCCCCGGCTGATCGGTGCGTTTTGGCAAAACCGACATTGTAAGGCACATCCGGAAAAAAACACCGTTCCGGAGCCTTTTTTTCCGGTAATACAAGGTTCTTCCCCAAAATGAAGGGATGCCCGGGCAATTCGGACTTGATCGGTTCCACCGCACAAACCGGCGTGTTTTAATCGATCTGCACCGCATTTTCGGGGACATAACGTACAATGCCGAATATCCATACAAACCTCAAATTGAAATATGGGAAACGGGCAGCAATCCCTGCTGCCCGTACTCAAAACAACTCTATCAGCCTACCTGAGACAGGCTCTTATTGTTAAAGGTCATGGGGTATTTATCTCTCAGATCATCCAGATAGTCCTGATAATCTTTAGATTTCATATCTTCCACGACATCGGCATTCCATTTTTCTTCGCCGTAAGAAACGAAGTATACGATGTGATAACCGTAAGAGGACTTAACGATTTCGCAATCGCCTTCTTTACGACCTTCAGCCCAGATCCATTCGGTGATTTCATCGACCATGGTATCCTGATCAAAGTCTTCGTAAAGACCGCCGTTGTTTACACTTCCTTCATCGTCGGAATTATCCTTAACGAAAGCGGCAAAAGAATCTTGGGTAGCAGCACCGTCTTGCCATTCTTTCAACAGTTTTTCTGCGGCAAGTTTCTGTTCAGCATCATTGGTTTGAGCGTTGCCTTTATCATCTTTAATTACGGCACCATTATCATCTTTCAAATCTTCAACGGTAAAGAGAATGTGACGCATAGTGGCAAGTTTATAGGTTTCTTTGCCCCGTTCTACAAAGAAAATTACGTTGTAGGTGTCGCTGGAAGAAGAGGACGTAGCCGCAGTTTTAATTACGGTAACGTCGCCTGCTTTACGATCTTCTGCAAACAACCATTTGGAAGTATCGTCGTCTTTCGTATAAGAAGCGCCTTCCTTCAGGTAGGTTTCAGCCTTGAAGGTGTCGGCGTTTTCACGAGACTTAATAGCTTCCAGGAATGCAGTTTCATCGGTTGCTGCGGCCTTAATATCATTTGCAACGTCTTCCGCACTCTTATTGTTATCGGAATCAGCTTTGGCAGTATAAGAATAATACTTCACGCGGTCGTAGGTATTCTTATCTGCAGAATAGAATTTTTCAATAGCGTCCGCATCGTATACCAGGCTGTCCATGTATGCGTCATGGAAATTCAACGCAACGGCACGACGAGTTTCGTATTCTTTGAATTCATCAAAAGTAATGTTAGGACCGTAGATAGACTGAACGTATTTGTTCAGTTTTGTATTGGATTCCGCAGCAGCATCTTCCAAAGCTTTGATGGAATCATCCAAATCCTTTTGCCCTTGTTCGGTCAACTGATATTCCCCGTTCGCATTTGCTTCGTTATAAAGCAGATAGATTTCTTCCAGCTGAATTTTTGCCTGATTTACGAAATAATCGTACCAGGTAATGCTGGAATCAAAATAACAGGCTTGACTCTTCAGGGAAGTGGAGACATCAAAACCAATCATGCTGGCATAGTAATAATACTGGGAATAGAAATTGTTCAATGCAGAATAGTAATTCTGATTAAATTCCAAGGCATTAATTTCAGCATCACCAACCGTCATAACTACGGTTGTGCGACGGAAATAACCACCCTTAGCAACAACGGCGAGAGCGATCGATGCAAGAAGAACTAAAGCACAGACAATTGCGACAATCTTCACAATGGGAGACCATACCGCATCCGACTTCTTTGTTACAGGTTTGTTAGACATGACAATCCATCCTTTTTGTTTATTAATTGTTACTTGCCTCATTATACCGCGAATATTGCGAAGCACTATGGACAAATTGTAACAATTATTCGGTATATTATAAAATATATTATAGCAAATCACAAAAAGAAAAGCAAGTCTTTTCATAGAAATGTAAAATTTTCGTTGCAGATGAATCAATTTTAAAAATTTAATACTGGGGGCTAGAAAAAATGCAACCGAATATGAGCGGGGAAACCATTGAAAGTTTGCTTTACCGAGAAAATAAACCAATCCTGGAATTAAAAATTTCCTATCCGCAAATTATGGGACCATTCTCAAAGGAAAGCGAATACAGATTCAACGATTATTATCGAATTCAAGCCCGGAATCTCAACAAAAAAGCCCGTACACAATTTTATAACCGAGCAGCGGAAGAATCAAGAATTGCAGAAGAACAGGAATACGATTTTACGCTCCATTCCTTTCTTCGAACCTTTACATCCCCTCGAGTAGACACCCGCTACACCTCAATTTTACTAGATAGATATCAATTTTGCGGAGGTACTCACGGAACAACCGTCCGCAAGGGGAACACCTGGGATCTTTCCATCGGAACACAGGTACCTCTTTCCTATTTTTTTTACAATAATACCCCCTATCGGAAAATTATAACCGACAGCATTTGCGAACAAATTTCCATGGAACAAAAGAAACAGGAGATTCTCTTTTTTGAGAATCCCCTGCAAAATGCAAAACAATGTTTTCATGAAAGCAATTATTATCTGTCCCATAATGCCGTAGTAGTTTTTTATCCATTATATACCCTGGCACCTTATTACGCCGGAATCTTATCCTATCAAATTCCCTTTTCCAGATTTGATAAATGTTGGATACCGAAGCGAAAACCCAGAGAAACTAATCCTTATACAGGACGATTCTCCGTGGAATCTGGGACTGAATTGCTTTAAAAATTAAAACCCGAGATCTTCCTGAATCAACACAACCGTCGCATCACAGGAGGATGGCTTA
>JAZRUJ010000061.1:0-8617 GCA_045652445.1 Eubacteriales bacterium
CCGAAAAACAGGCAAAAATGTTGAACGAACTTTTGGACACCCTCCAGAAAGACTCCCCCCAATGTACCCTGCCCTCCCAACGGTTGAATACCTTGATCGGACATACGCCCTTGCAGATCGTCATCGGGGCTTTGATTGGAATTTCCGTGGCGGTGATCCTCCATTTTATCCTGGGATAAAAAAAAGAAAAGCGTTGCATAAAGCAACGCTTTTTTGTTTATTCATCGTTACACCGGTCTTTTAGGTATTGCCAAAAGACGTCTCCCGCCAACTGACGGTCCACGTGAGGCGCGACAAAGAAATATCCCCGCCATTTGCTGAAATTAAAGGTCTGGGTCCACCGTTCGATCCGTTTCAACGCCTGGGTGGCGTCCACGGGGATCCGTTGTTTGTTTACCACCGTAAGGGGCAGCTCCGTTTTGAGGGGCGGCGGGAAGGCGATGGCAAAGTCAAAGGGGTCGAAATCCACCGTCCGTCCTTGTTTTTTATAGGCTTCTTCCAGCCGTTTGGCAACCGTTTTCCGTTCTTCCAAGTATTCGTCCGTGGTGCAGCCTTTCAAGAAGTTGACGTACTCTGCAATCCCCTGGGGGAACAGGGTTTTGGTTTGCCATTCTTCTAAAAATTCCCCAAGAACGGTCTTTTTATCTTCGTCTTTTTTGCAGGCGTCCAGCCGGGAAAGGGTCTGTTGCAAAACGCCGTCGGAAAGCCGATATTCTTCAAAACTGTCGGGAGAAAGTTCCAACGCTCGTTTCAACAGTGTCCGTCGGGGAAACGCCCGGATCAGAGAGTCCAGGGTCTTGTTGGGAGCGTCGTTGGGGAAGGGGCGTTTGCGGGATTTGTACAAAGCGTCCAGCTGATGATTGTTCAGAGACAGAAAATCACAGGGGTGCTTCACTTTTCCCACCCGAACCAAGGCGAAAATAGCGTCCCGCATCTGGGCTTCCGCCGCCAAAACCTTTTGATGGCGATACATATAGTAGTAAAGCATCGAACGGTTGAAAATCAATTCTTCCACCGTGGAAAGTGCGTCGGCGGTAATGGCAAGACGGTAATCGGGTACCCCCTTGTCTTCGGTTTTGCACAACGCCAATTTCAGCAAAAACCGTTCCACTCCGTAGGTCAAAGCGATGCCTGCGGTGTAACTGTCTCGCTGGGTATAATCCAATTTATCCGCGTCAAAGATGCCGTTGATCACCGCGGTAAGGTAGGAATATCTCGTGCCGTCTTCTCCTTGATTTATCGCCCCGACCACCAGGTTTGCCGCCTGTTGCAGTAAGGTTTTTGCCTGGGCTTTGGTTTTGATGCCGGGGAAGTGGATCTGGCGGAAAAAGAATGAAACGAACGCGTCGGAAACAATGATATGATAAGAAAAAATTTCGTGGGGAGAGGGAGAGATGGGCTGCCCCGTTGCGGTTACCACCTCTTGCCGTAATTCTGCAAATTCCGGCATGGAACCGTAAACCGCTTCCGACAGATGGGAATAGGGACAATGCCCCACGTCGTGAAGAAGTGCCGCAAGGCGAACCAAACGAATCTCCTGTTCGCTGATAACGTCTTTTACGTCGGGTCGTTGCTTTGCGTCGGACATCATTTGTTCCATCATGCGGGACGCCACGGCGGCGGTTCCCAAAGAATGTTCAAAGCGGGTGTGCAACGCGGCGGGATAGGTGGAATCGGCCAACCCTACCTGATTAATGTTTCGTAACCGTTGAAACAGGGGCGAGTCAATCAGCCGCACTTCCCAGGGATAAAAAACGATGGACCCCCAAATGGGATCGTGAATAATTTTTTCCCCCGTAGCGGTGGGCAGATAGCAGTCGGTCATGGTTTTGACGTAGCGGTTGATCCGTCGGCAAAGATCCCGGTTCATTGGACATTCCTCTCTTTCTACCTTTTATTATCTCATGAAATCTTTTCTCCGTCAAGAGGGTTTTGTAACTTTTTTGCAACGATTCGCTCCTTTTCTTGATTTTGCCGCCGCCCCTGTGTTATAATGAAAAAAACAAGGAGGGTGTATTGAAATGATTCGCAGAGACAAAGAAAATTATTATCTGGATATCGCCGCTACCGCCTGTGAAAGAAGCACCTGTCTTCGAAAGACCTACGGGGCGGTTATTGTGAAGAATGACACCATCATTTCCACCGGATATAACGGGGCTCCTCGGGGACGGCAGAATTGCTGTGACTTGGGCTGGTGTTTGCGGGAAAAATACAACATTCCCAGCGGAGAACGTTACGAACTGTGCCGTTCCGTTCACGCCGAGGCAAACGCCATTATCGTGGCTCCTCGGGAAGAAATGATCGGGGCTACGTTGTATATGGTTTGCCGGGACCCCAAAGACGGGTCTGTAGTGGCGGGAACCAATTCCTGTTCCATGTGCAAACGGTTGATTATTAACGCGGGGATTTCCAAGGTCGTTATTCGGGATACCCACGACGAATACCGGGTCATTGACGTGGTGAAAGAATGGGTGGAAAACGATTCTTCCCTGGAATTGCATTCCGGGTATTAATTTTTCTCCGAGTTGTTGAAAAAAGTTAAAAAATGATTCGTCAACTTGCACAAGAATCGATTTTTGTTTTTGGTGATACCGACGATTGTTGTGCCGAAAATTTAAGAGTTGAAAGAATCCCTTGACAAGACCCCTTATTATTTGTTATAATAAGATATACAAAAGCCCCTTTGCGGGCAAAACCAATTTTCAGAAAGAGGTAAACAATCATGAAAACTGCAAGAAGATTGCTTGCTCTGCTCCTTGCTTTGATGATGGTATTCGCTCTGGCTGCCTGTACCGGTAACGGCGGCGACGACACCAACGTCGGCGGCAATGGTGGTAACGGTGGCAACGGCGGAAATGCCGGCAACGGCGGAAAAGCCGGGAACGGCGGAAGCAGCGGAAACGGTCCTGTTGCCGGTGATGCTGATGACTTCGTAATGCCCGATCGTCCTACCGACGAAACCGAAGGAAAAACCTTCATCATCATTCAACAGCAACCTGTTGAAAATCCCTTTGGATTTGCACAAGACTCCGAAATGGGTGGGATTGCTCAGGCTCGTTTGGACGAAGTTATGGAAACCTACGGTTGCACCATTCAGTTCGAACAGCTTTCCTATGACGACGCTTCCTACGCATCTAAACTGTATTCTTTTGAATTGACCAAAACCGGGGACCTGGTCTTCGCGGACAAGAACGCTCAGCTCCGCAAAACCCTCGGTACCGGTGGAGAAGATTCTCTGATGGTCGATCTTTTGAGTGTTGACCACATCATCAACTTCTGGGATGCCGACAAGTGGGGCACCATTACTGCTCGTGAATCCATGATGGCAGGCGGTACCTTCTACGGCGTATCTCCCGCTCTGTGGGTTGACTGCACTCCCCTGCCTTACTACCAAGTTGTTTATAACAAAGAACTGGTTGAACTTGCCGGTGTTACCGATCCTCAGGAATACTGGGAAAATGGAGAATGGGACCGCGACGCGATGATGGAAGTCATCACCGGTACCACCAACGAAGCAGATGGCGTTTGGGGTATGACCGCAAATCAGATGCATATGCTTCGTGCCACCTTCCTTGGCACCGGTAAACTGCTGGTTGAAATCGAAAATGTTAACGAAGACGGTTCTGTCGACTGGACTCCCGGTTTGGGTTCCGGCGAAGTTGTCGAAGCCTTCACCTGGCTGAAGTCTCAGCTGAACAGCCATGCCAAGTGCTTCAACAATGGCGGCAACTGGACCAGCACCGACGGTTCTTGGGGTGCATACGTTCCCTTCAACGAAGGTAGCTGTGCTATGGCTATGACTCGTCCCGTCGACCTGTTCGGCTACATTGTTCCCAAGGAAAGTTCCTTTGCCTTCGGTGTTACCACTTGGGCAAGTGAAGAAGCAAACTCCTTGACCGGATACTATGAACAAGTTTGCTCCATCGCTATCCCCAGATTTGCTCAAAACGTAGAACATTCTGCGTTCCTGATGGCTGACCTGTTCGAAGGTCTCGACGGTGTAAGCGAATATAGCGACGTTCTGGATTACTACTCTAGCTACTACTTCGATTCTACCACTGACGTTGAATGTCTGGTTCGCGAAGGTGCTATTCTGCAGTATTCCTACTGGCCCAACGGAACCATCGATAAAGTTTGGACTGACTTGAGCGAAAACTTGCTGGTCACTTCTTCTGTTTCTACGTTGGTTAAGCGTTATGCCGGTACCATCCAGAAAGACGTTGAAACCCATATCCTTCCCAATCAGGTTGTGTTGAGAGATTTGGAAGCTCAGATGAAAGCTGACTGATAAAACGTTGTTACAATTTGCCCGGAAGATTTTCTTCCGGGCTTTTGTTTTGCTCCGCTCTTGACAAAACCGAGGGAATGGGGTATAATAATGCAGATAAAAAACAAAGGACGGATCGGAACATGAAATTCCAATGGAAACAAAACGGGATGGCGTTGACCTGTGCCCTTCTTTGGGGGACGGCATTCGTTGCACAAGATTTGTGTGCCGATCTTTCGCCTTTTTGGTTCAATGCTCTTCGCTCCATGATTGCTGTTGGGGTTTTGGGGGTATTTCTGCTCTGCCGTCGGAAAATACAGATAAAAAAAGGGACCTATCAAAAACAAAATCCCAAAATGCTGTGGCTGGGCGGATTGGTTTGCGGGTTGGTATTGTCTCTGGCATCGAATCTGCAACAGTTTGGTATTTCTGCCGGAAGTGGTGCGGGGAAAGCAGGTTTTCTCACCGCCACCTACGTGGTCATTGTCCCTTTGATTGCTATGATTTTCGGGAAGAAAAACACCCTGACCGTCTGGATTAGTGTTGTTTTGACCTTGGTGGGGTTGTATCTTCTTTGTGTCAAAGGAGATTTTACCATCGCCCCCGCCGATTTGTATTTGGTGGCGTGTTCCGTGGCATTTGCTCTGCAGGTGATTGCCGTAGATTGGTTTATTCAAAAGGTGGACGGCATCGCCCTTTCCTGGGTACAATTTGTATTTATGACTTTGTTTTCCGGGGTGTTCGCCCTGCTTTTTGGTGGACCGCTTCCCGTTGCTCGGTTAGGGGAATGGGTCATGCCCTTACTTTATATCGGGATTTTCTCCAACAGTGTGGCATACACTTTACAGAATTTGGCACAAAAAGACGCCAATCCCACGGTGGTCTCTCTGATTTTTTCGTTGGAATCGGTTTTCAGCGTCGGGGCGGGTGCTTTGCTTTTGCAAGAACGGTTACAGCTCCGAGAATATGTGGGGTGTGTTCTGATGATGGGGGCGGTGGTGTTGTCGCAAATCCCGTCCTTTCCCCGAAAGAAAAAATCTTCCCCTGTCGGTTGACAGGGGCTTTGTTTTGTGGTAAAATAAAGGTATTATAATATGGAAAGGAACTCTGCCATGACTTGTGAAGAATTTGCCCATCGTGTCCGGTCTCAGCTGAATTGCCCTTGTCGGGTTTCGGTGGTGGCAGAGACCCAATCCACCAACGACGACCTGAAGACCCTTGCCGCCGCGGGAGAAGACGCGGGGACGGTACGGATTGCCTTTCGTCAAACGGGAGGCAGGGGAAGAATGGGGCGAAGTTTTTATTCCCCCGACCAAACGGGACTGTATTTTTCGGTGCTGCTTCGTCCCCACGAGGCTCCGGAAGACGCGGTGTTTCTCACCCCATCTGCCGCCGTTGCGGTTGCACGGGGGATTAAAACCGTATTATGCCGGGACGTTTCCGTAAAATGGGTCAATGACTTGTATTATCAGGGGAAAAAGGTTTGCGGCATTTTGACCGAATCGTCGTTGGATTCTGCGGCAAACCGGCTGGAATACGCCGTGTGCGGCATCGGAATTAATCTTTCCCCTCCCCAAGGAGGATTTCCGGAAGAATTGACATCCATCGCCGGGGAGTTGACCGACGGGGTTTCTCCCCAGGTTCGGGCAGACCTTGCCGCGGCGATTTTAAACGAACTGTTTGCCGTCCTTTCCACTCCAAAATCCATGATTTTGGAAGAATACCGAAGCCGTTGTATGCTGACGGGAAAAGAAATCACCTCCCCCACCGGAACCTTTGAGGGGGTTGCTACGGTGCTTGGCGTGGACGACCGGGCGGGGCTTGTGGTTCAACTTCAAAACGGAACCCGGCAGACCTTGACCGGAGGCGAAGTGAGTGTCCGGTTACAAGAACCGGAAAAAGAGAGGGATAAGAAATGAAAAAGGTTTTAAGTCTTTGCCTTGGGGTAATTTTATTGGCTTCCCTTGTGGGTTGTAACTTTTCTCCCACCATTGGGATTGACAGTTCCGGGCTGGAACCTTTCGTGGTAGGTGGCATCGGGCCTTTGACCGAAGACCGGGGACAATTCGGGCTTTCGGTCTATCAAGGGGCTCAACTTGCCGTGGATGAAATTAATGCCACCGGTGGGGTTAACGGGTTTCGACTGGTTTTGAATTATCAGGATTCCAAGGGAAATCCCGAAACTGCCTTGGCACTTTACAAAAAACTTACCGACAACAATATGCGGGTGCTTTTGGGGGGCGTATTCTCCGATGAAACCCGGGTTTTGGCAGAAAAAGCCTCTTCCGACGGGCTTTTGACCCTGACGCCGACAGCCTCGAATTCTTCTGCCTTGGTGGACGACGGAACCATGTTCCGGGTGTGCTATTCCGATCTTCGCATTGGTGCTATTGCTGCAAATTTTGTGGCAGATCAGCGGCTATCTGACCGGGTGGCAGTTCTTTGGAGCGACGATTATTTTGGTGGAGAAGAACAGTCTCAATCCTTTATCACCACCTTTACCTCCCGAGGAGGACGGGTGGAAGAATATGCCATTCTTTCCCAAGTTTCTCAAACCGGGGAGTTGTCCCCCGATTTTACCCAAATTTTAGCGGCATTTCAGTCCAATCCCCCATCGACCATTTTCCTTGCCGCCTCTCCTGAAATGATTACCGCCTTTTTGCAGGAATACACGCCGGACCCCGCAAATCCTGTAAAAATTCTGACGGGAAGCAGTGGAGAAGACGTGGAATACGACCCGGAAATCCCGTTGATGGAATCCATGATGGTGGTAACGCCTTTTTCCGTGTCCGATTCCTCTGCATTGATGAAAAATTTCATTTCTTCTTACCGGGAAGCCTTCGGGGAAAACCCCGATCGCTATGCGGCAGACGCCTATGATGCGGTCTACGCTGTTGCCGAGGCGATGAAAAAAGCGGGAATCACCCCAGACAACGTGGATAACGGGGATTTTAACAAAAAAATGGTTTCTGCCATGACCAAAATCACCGTCAACGGAGTGACGGGTGCCATGTCCTGGACGGCGGACGGGGAAACGACCCGCCCCGCTTCGGTCAAGGTTTTGCAGGAAGGCAAACTCGTCGCTTTTGTAAAAGAAAATGGGGCTTGATTTTTCCCCCAAGATGTGATATAATAGTACAAATTGAAGTTTTATAGGAGTAAGACCATGGAAATTTACGAAGAACTCGTTGCCCGGGGCTTGATCGCTCAGACCACCGACGAAGATCAGATCCGGGAACTTGTCAATAATGGCAAGGCAACCTTTTATATTGGCTTTGACCCCACCGCCGACAGCCTTCACGTGGGGCATTTTATGGCACTTTGCCTGATGAAGCGTTTGCAGATGGCGGGAAACCGTCCCATCGCTCTCATTGGCGGCGGTACTGCCATGATCGGAGACCCCTCCGGGCGTACCGATATGCGTTCCATGATGACCAAAGAAACCATCGACCATAACTGTGCCTGCTTTAAAAAGCAGATGGAACGGTTTATTGAATTCGGGGAAGGCAAAGCCCAGATGGTGAACAATGCCGACTGGCTTTTGAACCTGAACTACGTTGATTTTATCCGGGATATCGGCGGCTGCTTCTCGGTAAACACCATGCTTCGTGCAGAATGTTTCAAGCAGCGGATGGAAAAGGGACTTTCGTTCCTGGAATTTAACTACATGCCTATGCAGTCTTACGACTTCTATTATCTCTATCAGCATTACGATTGCAATCTGCAGTTCGGCGGAAACGATCAGTGGTCCAATATGCTGGGCGGTACCGAGTTGATCCGCCGGAAATTGGGCAAAGATGCCCATGCCATGACCATCACTCTGCTTCTCAACTCCGAAGGCAAGAAGATGGGTAAGACCGCCAAGGGTGCCGTTTGGCTGGATCCCAACAAGACCTCGCCCTTTGATTTCTATCAGTATTGGCGGAACGTGGAAGATGCGGACGTTCTTAAGTGCATTCGTATGTTGACTTTCCTGCCCCTGGAAGAAATTGACAAAATGGACGCCTGGGAAGGCAGTCAGTTGAATCAAGCCAAGGAAATTTTGGCATACGAACTGACCAAACTGGTTCACGGCGAAGACGAAGCCGATAAGACACAGGCCGCCGCCAAGGCTCTGTTCTCCCAAGGGGGTGACAGTGCCAATATGCCCACCTGCACCTTGACCGACGAAGATTTCATCGACGGAAAGATCGATATTCTCGCCGTTTTGGTCAAAGCAGGACTCAATCCCTCCCGTGCCGAAGCTCGCAGAGCCGTAGACCAAGGGGGCGTTTCCGTGGACGGAGAAAAAGTTACCAACAACAAGACCTCTTACACCAAAGCCGACCTTGCCGAAGGCAAAGTCTTCCG
>JAZRUJ010000062.1:0-18568 GCA_045652445.1 Eubacteriales bacterium
GGTGTGACATTGAAGAACGGGGCGATCTGATCCGCATTGGCTGTGACTCTGTCCGGTCGGTTCGCCGGATTCGGACCATGCCTTATCCCGGTTTTCCCACCGATGCCCAGGCACCGTTTATGGGGCTGATGTGTGTGGCAAAGGGAAGCACGGTCTTCGTCGAAACCATATTTGAAAACCGATATAAACATATCGCCGAGCTACAGCGGATGGGTGCCCGTATTACTCCGGAAGGACGGGTCGCCGTAGTGGAAGGAGTCTCGCGGCTGAAAGGGGCTCCCGTTCAGGCAACCGACCTTCGGGGCGGTGCTGCCTTGATGATTGCTGCCTTGGCAGCCGACGGTATTACCGAAATTTCCGATATTTACCATATTGACCGGGGATACGAACGTCCTGAAACCGTTCTTTCCCGTCTCGGTGCCGATATTCAACGAATTTGACCCCCGTCTTTCGGGGGAGGAAGGACAAGCCTGTGAAAAGCGAAATGGAACGTCTGCGGGAAAAACAACGCCGCCGTCGCCGGAAACATACCATACGGATTTTAGCGTTATCACCTCTCATCGCTCTGGTTTTTGTGGCGGCTTTGTCTCTTTTGACCCGGATTAATACGGTGGTTGTCCGAAATTCCACCCAATATTCTTCCGTGGAAATTGCAAAACAGTTTGATTTTTCCTTGGGAGACAGCCTTTTTACTGTTCATCGGGAAAAACTTTCCGATAAGATCACCGTTGCTTGTCCTTATGTAAAATCTGTGGAGGTCTCGTATAAACTTCCCAATGATTTGGAAATTACCGTAACTCCTTCCACGGTAGCCCTTGCCGTCCGTACCGAAACCGAAGTGCTTCTGTTAGACGATAATTTTAAGGTTCTGGAAGTGGTAGAGCGAATTCCCGATAACGTTTTGGCCGTGGACGGGTTGGAACTTTCTTCGTATACGGTGGGTTATCCTTTGGATGAGGAGGAAAATTTGCAGGTCTCTATCGTCCGTAATCTGGTCAACGAATTGACCCAGCGGGATTTGTACCAGCACGTTTCCAAAATCGATCTTTCCAAAAAATACAATATTTCCATGAAGATCTACGACGTTATCGATGTGTATCTGGGAAACTCCGAAGAATTTGACGCAAAAATGAACGTCCTTGTCAAGATCCTCAACGAAAACGACCTTACCGTTCCCGCAGAGATTCGGGTTCGCAACCCCGCGGCGGGACGCTATGCCCGTTTGGACATTACGGATCAACCTTCCCAAGAGGAAGATCTTGACACGGAAAACAATTCCACAACCGACACTAATCGCGATAATTCGTAATTTGTTCGGAATAATATCAAAAAAAAGACACTTTAATAACTTTTCTTTTGTTTCAAACTGTGATATAATAAAGTATATATAAACACGCAAAACATTACAGAAACAGAAAACGAACCATCGAAAGGAAGTAATGAGATATGGCATTCAGAAGTATTGAGCAACCCGAAGCATTGGTTTCCATCAAAGTTGTCGGCGTAGGCGGCGGCGGCGGAAACGCAGTCAACCGCATGATCCAGGACGACGTGAAGAGCGTTGATTTCGTGGTCGCCAACACGGATGCACAGGACTTGGAAGATTCCCTCGCCTCGAATAAAATTCTGCTGGGTCAGAAAGTCACCAACGGCCGCGGTGCCGGTGCAAACCCCGAAGTGGGTCGCCGTGCTGCCGATGACAGCCGGGAACAGATCTCCGAAGCCTTGAAGGGCGGAGAAATGGTCTTCATCACCGCCGGTATGGGTGGTGGTACCGGGACGGGTGCTGCTCCCCTGGTTGCAGAAATTGCAAAGGAAATGGGTCTTCTTACGGTTGCCGTCGTTACCAAGCCTTTCGGTTTTGAAGGAAATCTGAAGATGAAACGTGCCGAAGCCGGTATCGAAAATCTTCGTGATCACGTAGACTCTTTGATCGTGATTCCCAACGAACGCCTCAAGTACGTTGCCGATGACCGTATCTCTTTGGTTAACGCTTTTGCTATGGCTGACAGCGTTCTTAAGCAGGGTGTTCAGTCGATCTCCGACCTGATTCAGGGTCGCGGTATTTTGAACTTGGACTTTGCCGACGTTTGTGCCATCATGAAAGATGCCGGTTATGCTCATATGTGCGTAGCCAACGCCAAGGGCAAAGATAAGGCAGAAGAAGCCGCTCGCAAAGCTATCGTATCTCCCTTGTTGGAAACCTCCGTTTCCGGTGCTAAGGGGATTATTATCAACTTCACCGCCGATCCCGAAGTTGCTCTGGACGACATCTACCGTGCCGCCGACATCATTCGTGAAGAAGCCGATCCCGATGCCAACATCATCTGGGGTGTGGAATTGGACGACGAATTGGAAGACGAACTGCGGATCACCATTATTGCCACCGGTTTTGATGAACCCCAGAATGCTGCTCTTCCCAAGGTTGATAAATTTAAGAATTCCAACTATACTTTTAAGGCATACGAAGCTCCCAAAGCAGAACCCGTCGCTGAAAAACCTGCGGTAGATACTTCCGCTCTGTTTAACGATTTTTCTGCTTCCGCAGCTCCTGTAGCTCCCGCTGCTGAAACGGTGGAAGAAGATTCCGATGAAGATTTCATGAGACTTCTCAACGAAATCACCAAAGGAAAATAATTCAACAAAATAATAAGGTGCAACTCCCAGAAGGAGTTGCACCGTTTTTTTGTATTTTATTCCAAATCGTATTTGATTTTCTTTCGCAACGGAATTTCCAACTTCCGTTTAAAATGAACGAACCAACCGCCGTACGTTCCTACCGGGTCTACCAAAATTCCCTTCATCTTACATCGGTTTGCTACGGTCATATCGGTAAACAACTGATCCCCCAAAATAATGACTTCGTCTTTGGGCAGTTGCAGGTGGTCTAAAGCCTTAAAAATCGCCTTTTTCGAGGGTTTTAACGCTTCGTAGAAACAGGACAGCCCCAAAGGAGTTGCAAAGTCTTCCGTGCGTTTTTTATGGTTGTTGGAAACGATGCAGACTTTGATTCCCGCATCAATCAGACCTTTGACCCACGCTTGAACGTCCTCGTCGGGCAAAAACACGTTTCGGGCGGCAAGGGTATCGTCCAAATCGGTAATCACCCCGTTGATTCCCATTTCCCGGAGCAGAGCAGGGGTCACTTGAGTATATCTGCGAAGACGCAGAAAAGGAGTGTAAAAACTCATAAATCCTCCTATGAAAAAAGTGCATGATGGGAATCATGCACTTTCGGATCGTTATTTATACTTGCGTTTTCTAGCGGCTTCGGACTTCTTCTTACGCTTGACGGAAGGCTTTTCGTAGTGTTCGCGTTTTCTCAGCTCAGCCAAAGTCCCGGCTTTCGCACACTGTCTCTTAAAACGACGGAGTGCATTATCTAACGATTCGTTTTCTTTGATCTTGATTTCAGACATTATTTATTCCCTCCCTCCATCGTATACGCTGAAAGATTCTGTTTTTTCAAAATCCTTTAATATTATACACGAAAAAACCCTATCTGTCAAGTCCCGCAGAGGGAAAAGAAGGGCAAGTACCTGTTACTTTTTTGTGAACTTCCAAAAAACGATTATTTCCATCCGTCTTTTATATAATTGTAGGCAAATTTCGTATTGCACACCCGGGAAACCATGCCGTTTTTCATTGTTTTTGTGGTGGCGTTTGCTCCCACACCGTAAATGGGTTGCAAATCGTCCATCATATAAATATTGTAGGGACTTTCAAACCCGTTCTTTGCATATCCCACGTTTTCCAGGTTTCCTACGGTGTTTTTTTGCCGATACAAATAATAGGGGTAATACCCGTTTTCCAAACAATACCGTTGGGAGATCTCTACCATTTTTACTGCTTTTTCGGCGTTTTGCATGAACTCTTCCGGGGATTTTTCTCCAAAATCCGCCGCCCGCTTTAGGTACAACGTATGGACGGTTATGTTGTGAGGATCCAACTGACAGATGCGTTTCATGGTATCTTCAAATTGTTCCGGTGTATCTCCGGGAAGTCCTGCAATTAAGTCCACGTTTACTGCCATAGATTTCTTCCGAGCCAATTCATAGGCGCGGTAAAAATCCTCCGCCGTGTGTCGCCGTCCCACCCGTTGCAAAATTTCGTCGCTCAAAGTTTGGGGGTTTACGCTGATTCGGGTCGCTCCGCCCTGTTCAATCACCGACAGTTTTTCTTCGGTAATCGTATCCGGGCGTCCCGCTTCTACGGTATATTCCAATAGGGAAGACACGTCCACGTGGTTTGCCACCGTTTTCATCAGATCTTCTATTTGCAAATGAGAGAGGGTGGTTGGCGTCCCTCCGCCAATGTAAAGGGTGGTAATTCGATGACCGTTTTTCTCTGCAAGAGCCGCTTTTTGTTCCACTTCTTTTTTTAGAAGTTCAAGATATTCCGGAATCAGGCTGTTCTCGTCTCCCGTTACGTGGGACACGAAAGAGCAATATTTGCACCGGCTGGGGCAAAAGGGAATGGAAAGATACATTCCCGCGTCTCCGGGACAGTTTTTTCTTCGGGCGTCGGCTTGATGTAAAATGGTTTGTTTGCAAAGATCAATTTTTTCGTTAGTCACAAGATACGAATCCCGCATGATCTCTTCGGTTTTTGCTCCGTAGATTCCTTGCAGAGTTTCGTAAAACCGCACGGGACGAACCCCCGATAAAAGTCCCCAGGGAGACCGAATGGAGGTTGCCTCTGAAAAAACGTCGTAACACGCCCGTTTAATAGCACAGCGTTCCCCGTCATGAAGTTTTTCGTCTACGGAATGACAAGATTTCCATCTCTTTCCATTCCATTCTAAAACTGCTTCAAAGGTATTTTCGCTTTTTGTAACGGTTAGAATTTTCCCTTTTTCTTCGGTAAATCCGTCTCTTGGGAAAAATAAATTAGACAGGGCGATAACGTCAAAACTGTCGTCGGTACCCTTTAAGATCAGTTTCAAATCAAATCTCCCGCAATCCAGCTTTCATTTCCGATTTTTGTAGAAAATCCGTGTCCGGGATAAACCACCGTCTCTTCCGGAAGTCGAGACAGACGGCGAAGAGATTCCCTCATCTGATGGTTGTCACTTAAGGGAAAATCCGTCCGCCCCCGGGCTTCTTTAAACAGCGTGTCCCCGGAGAAAAGAATGTTTTGGTTCTCCAGGTAGAAGCAGACCGAACCGGGAGTGTGTCCCGGCGTATGGATCACTTTCAAAGAAACACGCTCCGATCCGCCTACCAAGGAAATTTTATCCCCGTCGTCAATAAAATTCGTTGCCTTATAATCGTATCTCCAGTCCGGATTAGGCAGAGATGCGGGAGCCCGTAACGAATCGTTATTCAAAAAACCTTCGTCCTTTTGATGTATCCAGACTTTACAGTTTTGCCGATCGCACAATTCCCCCATGGCAGCGGTGTGATCCAGATGCCCATGGGTCAAAAGAATATCGGTGATAGGCAAATTTCCGCAGAATTTCAAGATTTTTTCCGGGTTATCGCCGGGATCGATGACCGCGACGCGATCAGAAAAAATCAAAAGATAGCAGTTGGTAATTAACTGTCCCACAAGGATTCTTCGAATGGTCATTTCATTAACTCCTTTGTGTCCATCAAAATGGTGACAGGACCGTCGCAAACCGTTTCGATCTTCATGTCAGTACCAAATACTCCGGTTTTTGTGGGCAGCCGTTTTCCCATTTCTTCGCAAAACCGCTGGTAAAGAGGCTTTGCAATTTCCGGACGAGCGGCTCCGCCGAAATAGGGGCGGTTCCCCTCGGCACAGTTTCCCAATAATGTGAATTGGGATACCGCTAAAACTTCCCCCTCCACCTGGGCGGCGGAGAGATTCATTTTTCCGTTTGCGTCTTCAAAAATTCGTAAATTCGCACACTTATGTACCAAAAAATCCACGTCTTTTTCCGTATCGTCGGGACCCACTCCCAACAGAATCAGCATTCCTTTTTCAATTTCGGAAAAGGGTACGCCGTCGGCGGTGAGTTTGGTTTTTCCTACCCGTTGAATGACTGCTTTCATGACCGTTCTACTTTCAATACATCTTTCAATTTCCGCAACCGCTTGGCTACGATTTCCAAGTGAGACAAACTATGCACTTCAATGCTCAAAACCACACGCACGTCTCCGTTGGGAATCTGTTGCATGGAAAGTCCTCTTGTCATAATGTGCATTTGTGCCAGGGCAGAGGAGATGTCTGCCAAAAGATCAATGCGGTTCAATGCATCTATGGTAAGGGTGGTGTTGAAGTATTCGTTTTCCGCATCTTCCCAATGCACTTTCACCAAACGTCCCGGCTCGATACCTTTCAAATGGGGGCATTTGGTCTGGTGAACCGTAACTCCGTTGCCGCGGGTGATGAATCCCACAATATCGTCCCCCGGCACGGGTACGCAACACCCTGCAAGCCGTACCAGACAGTTGTCAATATCGTCAACCACAACGCCGCTGACCGGTTTTCTCTTGGTGGAAACGATTTGTTGTATGGGTTTTTGCTGTTCCGCCTGTTTGCGAATAATTTTACTGTAATCTACCTTCAGTTTTGGCAGAATCTTGGAGATGGAAACCCCACCATAACCGATGGCGGCATGGAGGTCTTCCACCGTTTCCAGATTGTACCGGGCAAGAATGGGAGCAAACAATTCCTGTTCGTCCACGTTTGCAAGGTTGATCAGGCTTCGCTTCATTTCCCGTTCCAGGTCGGACTTCCCTTGCTGAATATTTTCTTCCCGTTTTTCCTTCTTGAACCATTGGCGGATCTTTGCCTTAGCTTCGTTGGTTTTTACTTGATTGAGCCAGTCTCTGGAGGGACCGGCGGAAGATTCGGACGTCAAAATTTCCACAACGTCCCCGTTTTGCATTCGGGAAGTTAATTCCACAATGCGGCCGTTTACCTTTGCCCCGATCATTTTGTTCCCAACTTGGGTATGAATGGCATAGGCAAAGTCGATGACCGTAGAATCGGCGTGGAGGGTAATAATATCCCCCTTGGGGGTGGAAACGAAAACCTGGTCGGCAAACAGATCAATTTTAAAGGTCTTCAAAAAGTCGTCTGCATCGTTAACGTCACTTTGTACTTCCAACAGTTTTCGAACCCACGTTAACTGCTCGTCCAAAGGATCCTTGCCAAACCGCCCGGTTTTATATTTCCAGTGGGCGGCAATCCCCAATTCCGCAATCTTGTGCATTTCCTGGGTTCGGATTTGAATTTCAAACAGATATCCTTCAAAAGAAACCGTGGTATGCAGGGATTGATACATGTTTGGTTTTGGGGTTGCAATATAGTCCTTTAACCGCCCGGGAATGGCAGAAAATTGGTCGTGCATCAGCCCCAAAACATTATAACATTCCGTGGTTTTATCCACAATAATTCGGAATGCATACAGGTCGTAGATTTCGTCGAAGTCCTTGTTCTGATTGAACATTTTCCGATAGATACTGTAAATATGCTTGATCCGGCTTTCGATGGTGGCTTGAATGCCTTCCTGTGCCAACGCATCGGTAATCATTTGCTTGATGCGGATAAACCGCTCGTTGTTCTCGTGAAATACTTCCAGATCGTGAACGATTTCATCGTACCCAATGGGATCAATGTATTTCAACGCAATATCTTCCAACTCGGATTTTAGATTTTGAATCCCCAAACGGTGGGCAAGAGGAGCGTAAACTTCCAGAGTCTCCAACGCTTTGCTTCGTTTTTTGTCTTCCGTTTGGTATTCCAGCGTCCGCATGTTGTGAAGCCGGTCTGCCAATTTGATCATGATAACCCGGATATCTTTCGCCATCGCCAAGAGCATTTTTCGGATATTTTCCACTTGATGCTCTTCTTTGGAGGTGTAATTGATTCGCCCGAGCTTTGTAACCCCATCCACCAGTTCGGCAATTTCATGGGAATATCGCTGGACGATGTCGTTCTTTGTCACTTCCGTATCTTCCACAACGTCGTGAAGAAGGCTTGCGATGATACAAGCTTCGTCCATGCCGTAGGAAATCAGAATTTTTGCCACTTCCAAGGGGTGAATGATATAGGGTTCTCCTGATTTTCGCAGTTGTCCCTCATGACTTTCGGCAGCAAAAACTGCCGCATCGCGGATGCGGTCTCGATTATAGCGAGTGTCGTTTTCGTCCAAATAGTTTAGAAAATCCAAAATGAGATCGTTGTACATAACATTATCCTTTTTCGGAGTATGAAATCTTATCCCAATCGTGGGCTTTGCAGAGGTCTACTTTCTTTTCCGTGGGGTACAATGTCACCGACAGGGATTTACTTTTTTCATAATGTAACAGACCCAATTCCTGCATGGTGTCAAGGCACAAAAGCAGTCGGCAAACGTTGAAATCTTCGCCATAGCGATTCTTTACCGCTCGGATGATGGTTTCCGGCTTTCGCAAAACGGTACAATTCTCCCCGTTGTTAATTGCCGTTGCCGTCAGGTAACGGTAGAGTGCCACCATTAAATTGCGGTTAATTCGGCAACTGTCCGGAAGGGCTTCGCCCTGTTCTCTGTAAGCATTATAATAGTTCCGATAGATAGGATCTTCTCGGTCGTCGGAAAAACGCAAGCTGCGTATTATTACGTTTAACATAGGACGTTGTCGGAATGTTTTTTCGGTCACAGTGCAGAAAATATCCACCGCGTCTCCGTCCCCCCATTCCATTTCTTCCGGGGCATGACCGAACCACATCGCGGTAATTTCTACTCCGTCTTTTTCCAAGCATAAGCGGGTGTGTTTGCCGCCGCCCACGCCGGTAACCGAGCGAATTTTTAAATTTTTAGCTACCACGGACGGGTAAGGATTTCCGTTTCCAAAGGGTTCTAAGACGGAAAGAGATCGGACAAAATCCAAGGAAAAAGAATCTGAATCAATCTCGAATTCCGCTTCACAGGTGGGAATCAACGCTTCGTCGGGGACTTCTTTATAGGCATTGTTTGTAATATGTTCCACAAACGCTTCGTAGTTTTCTCGTTTTAAAGTCAACCCCACCGCCATTTCATGTCCGCCAAAGTTTTCAAGATATTGGGAGGATTTTCCCACCAATTCAAAGAGGTTCACTCCCTTAACGCTTCGGGCAGAGCCTTTGGCGGAATCCCCGTCAAAGCAAATCAAAATGCAGGGTCTGGAATACCGTTCCGTTAAGCGGGACGCGGCAATCCCGATGACTCCATTGTGCCACCGGTCGGAGGCGTATACCATAATCTTGTCCTTCGGTGTATGACCTGCTAAAATCAGATCGATATCTCGAACGACTTGCTGTTCTTTTTCTTTGCGGTCAACGTTGCAGTCACAGAGCATCTGTGCCAATTCCGTCGCTTTTTGCGGATCTTTCTCCAACAAAAGTTGCACGGATACTTTACAGTCGCTGATGCGTCCCGCCGCATTCATGCGGGGTGCAATTTGATAGGCAATTACGTTGGTGTCTATGGTCCCTTCGTTGTTTCCGCTCAGCGAAAGCAACGCGGCGATGCCCGGAGGACAATTTTTTTCCAGTTGTTCTAATCCGTATCGGACAATGCTGCGGTTTTCGTCCAAAATGGGCATAATATCCGCAATGGTGCCGATGGCGGTAATGCCGCCGAAACGGTGAAAGGCTTCTAGGGAATCTCCCATGCAGGCACTAATAAATTTAAATACTACACCAACTCCCGCAAGTTCGGGGAAGGGATAGTGAGAATCTTTCCGCTTGGGATTTACCACCGGACAGTCGGGTAAGGTTTCCATACATTCGTGGTGATCGGTTACGATCACGTCCAATCCGATGGATTTGGCATGGGCAATTTCTTCCACTGCCGTTGTTCCCGTGTCTACGGTGATCAACAGAGTCGTTCCGTTGCCACGAATGGATTCCAATGCCGCCGGGTTCAAGCCGTAACCCTCTTCCAAACGAGAGGGGATGTAATAATCCAGACGTTCGGTCTGTTCGGATAAGTATTGATATAAAATCACCGTAGAAGTAATTCCGTCTACGTCATAGTCACCGTAAACGGTAATTTTTTCTCCTTCGGCAATGGCTCTTTTTACCCGAGCCACCGCTTTGTCCATATCTTCCAGCAAAAAAGGATCGTGAAGATTGGTCTTTAAATCGTTTTCCAGAAAACGACGGATTGCCGCGGATTTCGTGATTCCTCTGTTATATAACAGTCGGGCAACGGGTTCGGGCAGATTATGTTCTCGTTGGATTTCGGCAACCGTTTGTTCGTCTTGTTGCCGAATGATCCATTTTTCATCGGTCATTGATTGGTTTTCCCCTGTTTAATATTTGCTTTCATCAAGAGTTCCCGCTTGGTATCCCACAGTCTTTGGGACAGGTCTACGTAGTAGTGTTCGGGATTTTCAAATCGAACCACTTCTTCCCATAAAAGCCCTGTTTGTTCGGCACAGTAATCCCGAATTTGTTGGGCGGAAGGAAGATCGTATACCTGTTTCCCTTGTTCAAAAATGGGAACTAACAGTTTTTTCGCTGTGTAATTTTCAAAGGTTTTCCGCTTCCAGGGAAAGTCGGGGTGGAACAGTTCGATGGGTTGAGAAAAGTCAATTTCCTCTCCCTTGACGGCGATTAGATCCGCTAACATCTGTCCCGTGGTGTTGGAGTAAAGCCGGTAAACTTCTTTTTCACAAGGATTCGTAATTTTTTCTACGTTTTCCGAGCATTTGATCTTGGGAATCATTTCTCCGTTTTCTTCCACGGCGACAACTTTGTATACACCCCCGAATACCGGTTCGCTCTTGGAGGTGATCAGCCGTTCGCCCACGCCGAAATTGTCGATCTGGGCACCCTGGGAAAGAATATCCCGGATAATATATTCGTCCAAGGAGTTGGATACAAAGATTTTGCAATCTTCCAATCCTGCATCATTCAACATTTTTCGAGTTTTCTTGGTCAGATATGCCACGTCCCCGGAGTCAATGCGAATTCCTTTCAAACGGCAGCCCATAGGTTCCAGAACTTCTTTATGAACTTTAATGGCGTTGGGAATGCCGGATTTTAATACGCTGTAAGTATCCACCAACAGGGTACAAGCGTTGGGATACATTTCCGCATAAGCCTTAAAGGCTTCGTATTCCGTGTCAAACATCTGGATCCAAGAATGAGCCATAGTTCCCACGGCGGGAATTCCGAAAAGTTGTTCGCAAACGGCACAGGCAGTACCTGCACAGCCGGCAATATAAGCAGCTCTTGCCCCCAAGATCGCAGCGTTGTTCCCTTGGGCACGGCGAGATCCGAATTCAAATACGGGACGTCCTTTCGCCGCTTTTACGATTCGGTGGGCTTTCGTTGCAATCAACGACTGATGGTTAATGGCAATCAAAAGCATAGTTTCCAGTAACTGTGCCTGAATGGCGGGGCCTTTTACCGTCACGATAGGCTCGTTGGGGAAGATGGGAGTTCCCTCCGGAACGGCACGGACGTCGCATTCAAATTTAAAATTCCGCAGATATTCCAAAAATTCTTCGCAGAACAGATTCTTGGAACGCAAGTATGTAATATCTTCTTCAGAAAAATGCAACCCTTTAATGTATTCAATCACCGATTGCAGTCCTGCAGCAACGGCAAATCCCCCTTGATCGGGGACTTTGCGAAAATAAAGATCAAAGCAGCTGATGGTGTCTTTTTTGCCTTGCTTAAAGTACCCGTTTCCCATAGTAAATTCATAAAAGTCGCAAAGCATGGCGTCATTATATTTCAGTTCCATATCAAAACTCCCTTAATATCCTTGTTGCGTTTTCCAAGTTTCGGCGTAGGTTCCTGTGTAGGTTTTTACTGTTTTTAGGTTTTCGCAGTCTTCGAACAGATTTTCTCCCAAAAACGTCAACGTTGCAGGGAGTGTAATGGTTCGAATCGGGGTAGCAGAAAAGGCACTGTTGCCAACCGATGAAATTCCCGCGTACAGAAAAATATTTGCAAGAGAAGTGCAGCCGGAAAAGGCATTGCTTCCAATGGTTGTTGTTGAGGTTGGAATACTGACCGCTTCTAACCGGCAGCAATTTGCAAAGGCTCCTGCTCCAATTTCAATTTGTCCGTCAAAGGTCAGTTCCACAAGGTCGGTACATTTTGCAAAGGCATTTACCGGAACCACCGATAGGGCTGCGGGGAGGAACATTGCCTTCAGCGAACTGCAAGAAGAAAAGGCTCCTTCGCCCATGGTGGTAAGGGAGGCGGGAAGGGCTGCCCCGGAAAGGGAAACGCAACCCGCAAATGCCTCTTTTCCAATGTGTTGTAATGCAGAGGGGAAAATAACGGAAGACAGGTTTTCGCAATTACGGAATGCACTGTCGGAAATGGTTAAAACCGAGGCGGGGAATTGTACCGAAACGATGTAGGGGTTTCCCTCAAAGGCGTTGTTGCAGATTTCTTTTACGCCTTCTTCGACAACCACCGCTTCTTCCGATCCGAAGTATTTTATCAAAAGTCCGTCTCCCAAAACAATCTGCATGCGTTCAGACATAGACAAAACCGCATCTTTAAAGCAGTCAAATCCTACAGATGCAACACCTTCTCCGCCGGAAATTCCTCGCAGACCGGTGCAATTAGAAAATACTTCGTTGCCTAAAGTCACCACCGAGGCGGGGATTTTTACAAGCAAGATGGAAGAACAGTACTCAAAAGTTTTATTTTCTAAAACCTCCAACCCGTCGTTCATCTGAACCGTCGAGAGGTTGGAGCAGTTGGAAAACGTTCCTTCTCCCGTCTGCTTTAACGTTTTGGGAAATGTAACTTCTTTGAGGGCTGTTTCAGCAAACGCATAATTTCCCATTCGAGTAATTCCGTCGTGCAACGTTACTTTGTTCAGCGAACGGCATTTTCGGAAAGTGTTTTCTTGAATTTCCGTAACATTCTCGGGAATTTCAATTTCGGTCAAGGCTTCACAACCGTAAAATGCGTTTTTCCCCAAATACGTTACGTTGGGGGACAGGGTGATTTGTTTCAGAGTTTTACAACCCGAAAAAGCATTATCTCCAATAAAGGAAACGTCGGAATACATGGTAAGGGATCGAATGTCCGTCTGTGCAAAGGCACCTTCTTCAATGCCGGTAACGGTTTTGCCATTAATTTGACGAGGCAAGACTACGTTTGCGTCATATCCCAAATATCCGCAGATTCCCACGGTTCCGTCTTCTTTGATCCGATAGGCAAAAGCGGTGGTGTGGGTTGCCGTATGGTCATAATCCCGTTCTTCATCGGTGCGGTTGGGATGGGTGATTTCTTCTAACCAATCGATCCGCACCCCTCCTTCTTCCCAAATCTTGGGAATGTGATAGACGAGGGCGGAAAGCCCGGCAATTCCTAAAAAGACAAGACCCACCGTAACGTAACGAAAAACAGTTTTTCGTTTTGTTTCAAAAATGGGTTCCCGATTGCTTCCGTCGGCATTCTTCCCACAGAAGCGATTCCAGAATCGAAGGAAGAAGGACGGTATCTTTGTAGCGTTCGTACTTTCTTGTTCCATTTCCGGACAATCCGAAGTGGAAATTTTTTCTTCCGTTTTATTCTTATCGGTCATGGGTGACACCTCCGAAATACAATACACTTGCACGCGTGTGCGTTATTAATATTTATTATAGCACAATCAATATTGCATTACAAGGGGAAAAGTGCGATTTTTTTGTGAAAACTCTTCTTTTTTGCGGATTCACCCTTTTTGCGGGGCTGCATAGAATGGAGTGAGGTGATGGAAATGCTCTTTGGCAATCTGAATAACTGCTCCGGCGGAAACGACAATTCCAATTCCTGGTGGATCATCGTAATCGCAATTATTGTCCTATACTTTCTCTGCTTTGACCGCTCTGACAATTCCTGCTGTGACCCCTGTGACCGGAACCATTGCTGCTGAATCTTTCGGCAGTGCAAAGACCGTCCGTCTCTTGATGCGGACGGTCTTTTCCTTTTGAAAATTTTGTAAATTCTCTTGTCAAAGAACGAAAAGTATTGTATAATGAATAATATTTAGTACACTAACGATGGGAGCTACTGCGTTTTATGAAAATTTCCCTTTGCACCTTGGGTTGTAAAGTTAATCACTATGAAAGCCAGGTTCTTCGCCGCCTTTTTTTGGATCGGGGAGACGAATTTGTGGATTTTGGCACCCCCTGTGACGTCAGTATTATTCATTCTTGTGCCGTCACCGAAGAAAGCTCCCGGAAAAGCCGTCAGATGATGCGGCGTGCCAGACGGATCTCTCCCGAGGGAGTCGTTTGTGTTTTGGGTTGTCTTTCCCAGATTGAGCCGGAATCTTTGCCCGAAGCGGACATCGTTTTGGGAAACAAAGATAAAACCCGTCTTCCGGCTTTTGTGGACGAGTTTTTCGCTCATCGTACTCCTCTCTGCCAAGCCTCTCCCATTTTGTCTCATCGAGAGTTTGAAAAGATGACTTTGATCCGTGACGAACGGGTTCGTGCCACGGTTAAAATTCAGGACGGTTGCTGTAATTTTTGTGCCTACTGCATTATTCCCTACGCCCGAGGACCTATTCGCAGTAAAGAGATCGATGAAGCAGTTTTTGAAGTGGAAAATCTCGTCAAAAACGGCTATCGCGAAATTGTTTTAACCGGAATTCATCTGGACAGTTACGGCAAAGAACACGGGCGGTTTTCCCTCTGTGATCTGTTGGAACGGCTGGACGAAATTCCCGGTTTGGAACGGATTCGTCTCGGCTCTACGGAACCGGTTATGGTAACCCCCGAAACGGTAGATCGTCTGAAAAAACTTCGGCATTTTTGCCCCCATTTTAATCTGTCCTTGCAGAGCGGTTGTACCTCCACTCTGAAGCGGATGCGTCGCCGTTATACGGCAGAAGAATACGCCCAAAGCGTAGCACTTTTAAAAGACGCTTTTCCGGACCTTTCCCTGACCACAGACATCATTGTCGGTTTTCCCGGAGAGACGGAAGAAGAATTTTCTGAAACCATTGATTTTGCTAAAAAAATTGGCTTTTCTAAAATCAACGTTTTTCCTTTTTCCCCCCGTCGGGGAACCGCCGCTTGGGATATGCCAAACCCCGTCGATCCGGCGGTAAAAAAAGAGCGTTGCCGCCGTCTTTTGGATCTTTCCAACCGGCTGGAAAAATCCCATCGGGAACGGTATGTGGGAAGAACTCTCCCCATTCTGTTTGAACAGGCAAAAAACGGCAACTATGTAGGGTCGGCTCCCAACTTTTTGTCCGTGTCGGTAAAAAGCGAGATTTGTCTTACCGGGCAAATCCTTCCCGTGGTGATCTCCGGAGCAGGAGAGACGGTTTGTGAGGGCTACTTGCAAAACCTGTAAAAATGTGGTATAATATAATTTAGTGATAAAAATATAAAAGCGAGGGTTATTTCGTGGCAAACGAATACAACAACGAGAGCATAAAATCGCTGAAAGGTGCAGACCGGGTCCGACTTCGCCCCTCGGTCATTTTCGGATCCAACGGATTGGAAGGGTGCTGCCACTCTTTCTTTGAAATTCTGTCCAACTCCATTGACGAATTCAAGGAAGGCAGAGGTTCGAAGATTATCGTCACCTGTTACGCGGACCATTCCATCGAAGTTCAGGACTTTGGGAATGGGATTCCCGTGGACTACAACCAGAAAGAAAAAGCCTATAACTGGGAACTTTTGTTCTGCGAAATGTACGCCGGCGGGAAATACGGGGACGATGCCTCCAATCTTTATGAATATTCCTTGGGTTTGAACGGTTTGGGGCTTTGTGCCACCCAGTACGCCTCCGAATTTATGGAAGCGGAAATTTACGACGGGACCTACCAGTACAAGCTTTCTTTCAAAGAAGGCCACCCTGTGGAAAAGAACAAAGACGACGTTTTGAAAAAGGTGGAAATGAAGCACAAAAGAGGGTCTACCATTCGTTGGAAGCCCGACTTGAAAGTGTTTACCGAAATTGACATTCCCCGCTCTTATTTCCAAGGTGTTTTGCAACAGCAAGCCATCTGTAACGCCGGGCTTACCTTGGTTCTCCGTTGGCAAAACCCGGTGGATAAGAAGTTTGAAGAAGAAACCTTTTGCTACGAAAAAGGAATCGAAGATTATATCAACTCTTTTATCGGCGACGACGCTATTGCCGCGCCTCAGATGTGGTCTTGCGACCGTCAGGGGCGGGATCGGGAGGATCTTCCCGAATACAAGGTTCGCCTGAATATTGCCTGTGCTTTTTCCAATCGGGTCAACCGTATGGAATATTACCACAACTCCAGTTTCCTCGAATACGGCGGCTCTCCCGATAAAGCGGTTCGTTCCGCCTTTGTCTACGCCTTTGACAATTATATTCGTAAGATCGGGAAATACACGAAAAACGAAGCAAAAATTACCTTCCAGGATGTGCAGGACTGTTTGGTTTTGATCTCCAATTCCTATTCCACTTCCACTTCTTACGAAAACCAAACCAAAAAAGCCATCAACAACAAGTATATCTACGATGCGATGAACGAATTTTTGCGTCATTCTCTGGAAGTGTACTTTATCGAGCATAAACCCGAAGCGGACAAGATCGCCGAGCAGATTCTGGTGAATAAGAGAAGCCGGGAAAATGCGGAAAAAACCCGTCAGAATCTGAAAAAGAAACTGACGGTGGAAATGGATATTACCAACCGGGTAGAAAAATTTGTAGATTGCCGTTCCAAAGACCCCTCCGTCAGAGAACTGTATATCGTCGAAGGGGATTCTGCCTTGGGGTCGGTTAAATTTGCCCGCCAGGCAGATTTTCAGGCAATTATGCCCATTCGCGGTAAGATTCTCAACTGTTTGAAAGTAGAATACAATAAGATTCTCAAATCCCCCATCATCACCGACCTGATTAAAGTGTTGGGTTGCGGTGTGGATATCAAACTTAAAGGCAGCGAAGAATCCGCCTTTAACATCGACAATCTCCGTTTTGGTAAGATAATTATTTGTACCGATGCCGACGTGGACGGATATCAGATTCGCACCTTGGTTTTGGCGATGATTTACCGCCTGACGCCCAAACTTTTGGAAGAAGGCAAGGTTTATATTGCCGAATCTCCTTTGTATGAAATCACACAAAAAGACAAAACTTGGTTCGCTTATACCGATAAAGAAAAGAACGATATTGTTGCCGGTTTGACGGGAAAATATACCGTTCAACGTTCCAAAGGGTTGGGTGAAAACGAACCGGAAATGATGAAGCTCACCACCATGGATCCCGAAACCCGCCGTTTAATCCAGGTTTTGCCGGAAGAAGCCGAAAAGACCGCCCAGGTGTTTGATATGCTTTTGGGTGACGATCTGGACGGCAGAAAACAGCACATCGCCGAATGCGGTGCCCAGTTCTTGGAACTTGCCGATATTTAAGGAAGGGAGGACGAAACAATGCCACAGTACGAACAAAAAATTACCGATACTCTGGAACTTAACTACATGCCCTACGCCATGTCCGTGATCGTCTCCCGTGCCATTCCCGAAATTGACGGGTTCAAACCTGCTCACCGGAAATTGCTCTATACCATGTACAAAATGGGCTTGATCAACGGTCATTTGACTAAGTCTGCCAACGTGGTAGGGCAGACCATGCGGTTAAATCCCCACGGGGACGCTGCCATCTATGAAACCATGGTGCGTCTCACTCGAGGACACGAAGCGTTGCTTCATCCTTTTGTGGAATCCAAAGGGAACTTCGGGAAACACACTTCCCGGGACACCGCCTACGCCGCCGCCCGTTATACGGAAGTAAAATTAGACGGTTTTGCCGGAGAACTGTTTGCGGAAATCGACCACGACACCGTGGATATGGTGGATAACTACGACGGAACCATGAAGGAACCCGCTTTGCTGCCCGTCACGTTCCCCAATATTTTGGTCAATCCCAATCAGGGGGTTGCCGTCGGGATGGCAACCAACATCTGTTCTTTTAACTTGACGGAAATTTGCAATACCACCATTGAACTTTTGAAAAATAAAGATCATGATATTCTCACCACTCTTACCGCACCGGATTTCCCCTCGGGGGCACAGCTTATTTACGACGCGGAAGCCCTGCGGAATATTTACGAAACCGGTACCGGGTCGTTCCGTTTGCGGTGTAAGTACCGTTATGATAAGAAGAACAACTGCATTGAAATCTTTGAGATTCCTTATAATACCACCATTGAAGCTTGTCAGGACAAAATTGAAGAGCTGGTAAAATTAGGTAAAATTAAAGAAATTTCTTACATGCGAGACGAAACCGATATTAACGGTTTGAAATTGACCATTGACCTGAAACGGGGAATCAATCCCGATTCGTTGATGCAGAAATTATACAAAATGACGCCTCTCGAATCGTCATTCTCTTGCAATTTCAATATTTTGGTGGGTTATTCTCCTAAGGTGATGGGAGTTCGTGAAATTCTCAACGAATGGATTGCATTCCGAGTAGAATGTATCCGCCGAGCCACTTTCTACGATATTGGTAAGAAAAAAGAATATCTTCACTTGCTCCACGGCTTGCGGAAGATTCTTTTGGACATCGACGAAGCCATTCGCATCATCCGACAGACCGAAGAGGCTGCCGACGTGGTTCCCAACCTGATGATCGGATTTGGGATCGACAAAGTCCAGGCAGAATATGTGGCGGAAATCAAACTCCG
>JAZRUJ010000063.1:0-4092 GCA_045652445.1 Eubacteriales bacterium
GTCCACCAAGGCAATCTTACAGCCGGTACGGTAGGCGGGGTCCACCGCCAAAACAACTTTCCCTTTGATGGGAGGCTGCATCAACAACTGTTTCAAATTCAAGCCGAACATTTTAATCGCTTGTTCGGAAGCGGAAGCAAACAAATCGGAGCGAATTTCCCGTTCCACCGAGGGAAAGATCAGCCGATCCCAAGCGTCAGAACAAGCAGAACGAACGAAATCTGCCGCGTAACTGCCGGCTTTCACAAAAGCGGCTTCCATCAAATTGGAAACTTCGCCGCACAGAATTTTTACCTTTAATTTTTCTTCTTTTTCCCCGCGATTTACCGCTAAAATCCGATGAGAGGGAATTTTGCGGAGAGGTTCTTCGTAATCGTAATACAACCGATAGACCGTATCCTCTTCCGTGGCGGCTTCGGAACGAATCAGTCCTTCCGCCATAATTTTGCTCTTCACGTCTTTCCGGAATCCCGCATGGTCGGAAATCATTTCGGCGATAATATCCGAGGCTCCCGCCAAGGCGTCTTCCGCCGTTTCCACGCCCTTTTCAGTGTCGATATATTCGGAGGCTTCCGAAAGAAGGTCTCCCTTTGTTTCCTGTTCAAACAAATGCAACGCCAAGGGTTCCAACCCCTTTTCCTTGGCAATGGTTGCACGGGTGCGGCGTTTGGGCTTGTAGGGACGGTACAAATCCTCCACTTCCGCCAAAGTAACGGCGGCGTCAATGGCAGCCTTCAGTTCCTCGGTCAGTTTGCCCTGTTCTTCAATGGACGCACAAACTTCTTCCCGGCGTTTTTGCAGATTGCGAAGATACTGCAACCGATCGGCAAATTCCCGCAAAACCTGGTCATCGCAAGAACCGGTCATTTCTTTCCGATACCGGGCAATAAAGGGAATGGTGTTCCCGTCGTCAATTAATTTAATGATGTTTCCCACCAGGTCTTCGCGAATCTTAAACTCGGCGGATAACAGTTTGATTTCTTCCATTTCGTCCGTTCCTTTCGGGCAAATTTTTCATTGATACCATTATATCACAAATCCGCTTTTCCGTCAAGTAAAAGCAGAAATTGACACAAAAAAAATCCCTGCAAGAGCAGGGATTTTATTTTTAGAGAACTTTGGACAAAAATTCTTTTGCCCGGTCGGTTTTGGGGTTTGCAAAAAATTCTTCGGGAGTGGCTTCTTCCATGATGACGCCTTCATCCATAAACAGAATCCGGGTGCCCACTTCTTTGGCAAAGCCCATTTCGTGGGTAACCACGACCATGGTCATGCCTTCTTCTGCCAGTTGCTTCATCAGATCCAACACTTCCCCGACCATTTCCGGGTCAAGGGCAGAGGTAGGTTCGTCAAAGAGAATTACTTCCGGATTCATGGCAAGCGAACGCACGATGGCAATTCGCTGTTTCTGTCCCCCGGACAGTTGGGAGGGATAGGAATTTGCCCGATCCTCCAACCCTACGCGGCGAAGAAGATCCATCGCCAATGCTTCCGCGTCAGCCTTGGGCATTCCCTTTAGTTTTTGAGGAGCGATGGTCATATTCCGAAGAATCGTCATGTGGGGGAACAGGTTAAAATGCTGAAACACCATTCCCATCTTCTGACGGTGCAGATTTACATTCACCTTTTTCCCGTTAATGTCAACGCCGTCTACGACGATGGCACCTTCCGTAGGCGTTTCCATCAAATTCAAACTCCGCAAAAAGGTGGATTTCCCGGAGCCGGAGGGTCCAATGACCACAACCACTTCACCTTTGCGAATTTCCACGTCGATTCCGTTCAGTGCTTTGATGGCACCGTTCCGGTAATGCCGTTTCAACCCCTGGACGGAGATAATTACGTTATTATCGTTCACTGCGTTGCAACCTCCGTTCCAAAAGTCTAACCAACTGCGTTAAAATAACCACCATAATCAGATAAATCAACGCAACGGCAATCAGGGGCATGAAAGCGGAAAAGGTTCTCCCCCGGATAATATCCCCTGCCTTGGTCAAGTCGATGACCCCTACGTATCCGGCAACCGACGTTTCTTTCAATAAAACGATAAACTCGTTGCACAGGGTAGGAAGAATGTTCTTGATTGCCTGGGGGATAATGATATAAAGCATGGTTTGAAAATAGTTGAAACCCAAAGAGCGTCCCGCTTCAAACTGTCCGGAATCCACGGAAAGAATCCCACTGCGGAAAATTTCCGCAACGTACGCCCCGGAGTTAATCCCAAAGGCAATAATGGCAACGAGAAGCCCATTCCGGGAAGAAGCAAAAATGATGAAATAAAAAATCATCAACTGCACAACGACGGGCGTTCCGCGGAACACGGTCAGATATACGTTGCAAATTCCGTTGGCGATCCGCAGAGCAAACCAGCCAAAGCCCCCCTGTTTTGCCATCGCCTCTTTGTTCTTGTCATAGGAAGAACGAACCGCGGCAACAACAATCCCGATCACCAGCCCAATCAACAGAGCAAAGAATGTAATTTCAAGGGTTGCACCCAAGCCTTTTAACAGAGACTTCCAACGGGCACTTGCAATGAAGTTTACATGAAAATCAGCGGAAAAATCAGCCCACCAAGCAAGAACGCCCTGCACGAAGGCATTCCAGAGATTGGCAAACCAATTTCCCGATTCAGCAAGAAAAATCACGTTTTATTTCCTTTCAACACGGATAAAAACCGGAGAATTATGTCCTATACAGAGAGAAAACCGGAGGTGTCGGGCACCCCCGGTTTTATGAATCAGTAAAATTCTTATTCGGCTTTGATGTACTTGGCGATAATGCCGGCGATGGTACCGTCAGCCTTTAATTCAGCAAGCGCTGCATTGATGTCGGCAAGCAGTTGGGTATCTTCCTTGTTTACTGCGATGGCATAATCTTCGGTGAGCCATTCGGTGTCAAGAATCTTCAAGCCGGTGTTGGCGGCAACGAAAGATTTTGCGGGTTCGTTATCAATAATAACCGCATCCACAGAACCGGAAACGAGTGCAGCAACCGCGTCAGCACCGTTGGGATAAGCGGTTACGTGATCTTCCCCATATCCGCCGTTTTCAACGTCGTCGGCAGCGTAGATGTGACCGGTGGTGTCCTGCTGAACGCCGATCATGATGTTTTCACCGCTCAAATCGTCCAAAGAAGCAACGGCACCGCCTTCTTTCACAATAACGACCTGTACGCCGGTAGCGTAAGAATCGGTGAAGTTAACCTGCAGTTTGCGTTCGTCGGTGATGGTAAGACCGGCAACGCCGATATCGTACTTTTTGGTTTCAACGCCGGCTACGATGGCACCGAATTCAATGTTTTCGATAACCAGTTTCTTGCCGAGTTTTTCAGCAATTTTGCCAGCCAGTTCCACGTCGATCCCGGCATATTCTTCCCCTTCCATGTATTCGTAGGGAGGGAAGTTAGCGTTGGTAGCCATAACGAGAAGATCTTCTTCCTTTTCTGCGGGAGCACAGGCGGTCAACAGGCAAAGGCCCATCAGGACTGCCAGCATAAGTGCAATAAACTTTTTCATGTTTGTATCCTTCTTTCATAAGGTTGGTTTTTTGAATGGTAAGAGTATACCATATAATATACACCTTGTCAAGAGAAATCTGTATAAATATTCGAAATTTAACACTTATTTCACAAATTTCTCCAATATTTTGTGAATATTCATCTTTCAAAGGTTGCATTATGCAAAAAAGGGCAAACGATGTCTACAAATATATTTATATAAAGGCAAAACATTCTTTACAAAATTGGACCAAGAATCTATCGGCCATAAAGAAACGCGACCCACGAATTATGACTTCTGTCCGGGGGATTCGACCTGCTCTGCGGAGCAGGCGGGGTTCGGCTCTGGGTGTCCACCGGACACCCATTCACTCCCGAACCCGTTCGAATCCGCCCTCTCAACAAAAATAAAAGCGACCCACAAATTAAGACTTTTATCCAGGGGCTTCGACCTGCTCTGCGGAGCAGGCGAGGTTCGGCTCTGGGTGTCCACCGGACACCCATTCACTCCCGAACCCGTTCGAATCCGCCCTCTCAACAAAAATAAAAGCGACCCACGAATTATGACTTCTGTTCAGGGGATTCGACCTGCTCTGCGGA
>JAZRUJ010000064.1:0-6950 GCA_045652445.1 Eubacteriales bacterium
ACCGTTGCCGTCACCGACGACGAGCCGTTAATACTCACATCTCTATCCTGATACTGCAGGTTTTTCATGGCAAAAGATGGTGTCATCGAAATTGAAGGCGTCGTTATTGAGACCCTTCCCAATACGAAGTTCATCGTTGAACTTTCCAATGGACACAAAATCACCGCTTATATCTCAGGTCGACTGAGAGACAACAATATCCGGATCCTTTTGGGCGACAAGGTGACCGTGGAAATGTCCCCCTACGATCTGACCAAGGGTCGGATCACCTGGCGGAACGCCGGTCCCCGCAGACCCATCGGTTCCAACTGAACTCGAATCGCTTCATTAAAAGGAGGTAGTTCATCATGAAGGTACGTCCTTCTGTTAAACCCATGTGCGAAAAATGCAAGGTCATCAAGCGTAAAGGCAAAGTTATGGTTATCTGCTCTGACCCCAAGCATAAGCAAACCCAGGGTTAATCGAAATTGGAGGTAATTTGAAATGGCTAGAATTTCCGGTGTGGATTTGCCCAACGCCAAACGGGTCGAAATCGGTTTGACCTACATCTATGGCATCGGCATTAACACTTCTAAAGTCATCCTCGCTGAAACCGGGATCAATCCCGACACTCGCGTCAAAGATTTGACCGAAGCTGAAATCGGCTTGTTGCGTGATTATATCGACAAGAACCTCTCCGTCGAAGGGGATCTTCGCAGAGAAGTTGCTATGAACATCAAGCGTATGGTTGAAATCGGCTGCTACAAAGGCGTTCGTCACAGAAAGAGCCTGCCCGTTCACGGTCAGCGTACTAAGACCAATGCCAGAACCCGTAAAGGTCCCGTAAAGACCGTTGCGAACAAGAAGAAATAATTGTAGTTAGGAGGATATCAGAATGGCTCAGCAGAAATCTGCAAAAAGAGTTGCGATCAAAAGACGCAAGGACAGAAAGAACATTGAAAAAGGTGCTGCTCATATCTGCTCCAGCTTCAATAATACCATCGTTACCATTACTGACGTAAACGGGAATACCCTTTCTTGGGCTTCCGCCGGCGAACTCGGTTTCCGCGGTTCCAAGAAATCCACTCCCTTTGCTGCTCAGACTGCGGCTGAAACCGCTGCTAAGGCTGCGATGGAACACGGTTTGAAGACCGTTGAAGTATACGTTAAGGGTCCCGGCACCGGCCGTGAATCCGCCATCCGTGCCCTGCAAACCGCCGGATTGGATGTTACCATGATTAAAGACGTAACTCCCATCCCTCACAATGGTTGCCGTCCCCCCAAAAGAAGACGCGTATAACGGAGGTATTGAAAGAATATGGCAAGATATACTGGTCCCGTTTGCAAACAATGCAGACGTGAAAATACGAAACTGTTCCTGAAAGGTGACAAGTGCTTCTCCGAAAAATGCCCCATCTCTAAGGGTGCAAAAGTTCCCGGTCAGCACGGTGCTCGCCGTACGAAGCTGACTCCCTACGGCGTTCAGCTGCGTGAAAAACAAAAGGTCAGAAGATACTACGGCGTTCTGGAAGGTCAGTTCGCTAAGTATTACGAAATGGCTAACAAGAAACAGGGCATTACCGGTAATAACCTGATCCAGATCTGCGAAACCCGTCTGGACAACGTTGTTACTCGCCTTGGTTTTGCAATGTCCCGTCCCGAAGCTCGTCAGCTGGTTGTTCACGGTCACTTCACCGTAAACGGTCAGAAAGTAGACATCCCCTCTTACTTGGTTAAGGTTGGCGATGTTATTGCTTTCAAAGCAAAGAGCTTGGAATCTTCCAAGGTAAAAGCTATCCTGGAAGCTAACGACAGCAAACCCATGCCCAAATGGCTGACTCTGGACAAAGAAAACCTGACCGGTACCGTAAACGCTCTCCCCGAGATCGAAGACGTCACCGATCTGCCCATCGAAGTCCACCTGATCGTCGAGTTGTACTCCAAGTAATTAAGTGCAAGTACGCCGATTGGGCGTACGTACCCTGCAATTCAGCTGCGTAGGCGAGGGGACGGTGAGGCTGTTCCTATCGCCGATGCGACAGCGCAACAAACACGCACGGCTATGTCCGTGTACGACATGAAAGGGTGTACAATTTATGATCGAAATCGAAAAGCCGACCATCGAAGTTGTGGAAGTTTCCGAAGACGGAAAATATGGAAAATTTGTTGTAGAACCTCTGGAACGGGGCTACGGCATTACGCTGGGCAACTCTTTGAGAAGAATGTTGCTCTCTTCCCTGCAAGGGGCTGCCGTTACTTCTATTAAAATTAACGGCGTTCAGCACGAATTTTCCACCATTCCCGGCGTGAAAGAAGACGTGACCGAAATCGTCCTGAACATGAAGGGACTCATCGCTCGTCTCCACGGAACGACTTCGAAGTTTGCATACATCGATGTTCAGGAAGAAGGCGTAATTACCGCCGCCGACATTAAAGCGGATTCCGACATCGAAATTCTGAACCCCGATATGCACATTGCAACCATCGGGAAGGATACGCACTTCTATATGGAGATCACCATCGGAATGGGCAGAGGCTACGTTCCCGCAGAACGGAACAAGCCCCCTGTCTCTCCCATCGGTCTGATCGTTATGGATTCTTCTCATTCTCCCATCACCAAGGTGAACTACACGGTAGAAAACACCCGTGTTGGGCAGATCACCGACTATGATAAACTGACGTTGGAAGTATGGACCAACGGAAGCGTTTCTGCTCGCAGTGCGGTCTCTTATGCCGCTAAGATCATGAGCGAACATCTGACGCTCTTCGTAGATCTGGCAGAAGACGTGGAAGTCGCTCCCGAAATTTGGGTGGGCGATCCCAGCGGAGACAAGACCAAGATTCTTTCGATGACCATCGAAGAATTGGAACTGTCCATCCGTTCCTTCAACTGCTTGAAACGTGCAGGTATCAATACGGTTGATGAACTGATCAGCAAGACTCCCGAAGAAATGATGCGTGTCCGCAACTTGGGTAAGAAATCTCTCGAAGAAGTAATTACCAAGTTGGAATCTTACGGACTTTCGTTCCAGACGGACAAAGAATAATTACCAATTTGAAAAGGAGGAACCGGCCATGGGTACCCGTAAACTTGGCAGAACTACCGATCACAGAATGTCCATGCTCCGCGGCATGACGACATATTTGCTGGAAAACGGCTCTATCGAAACCACCGTTACCAGAGCCAAAGAAGTTCGTTCCCTCGCTGAAAAGATGATTACGCTCGGCAAGGCGAATACCCTTCATTCCAAGAGACAGGCAATGGCTTTCATCACGAAGGAAGATGTCGTGAAGAAACTCTTCAACGAAATCGCTCCCAAGTACGCAGAACGCAACGGCGGCTACACTCGCATCGTGAAGTGCGGCCCCCGTCAGGGCGACGCTGCGGAGATGGCCATCATTTCCCTCGTTGACTAATTAAAAGTCGATATGAAAGGTTCCTTCCCATTCAGGGGAAGGAACCTTTTTTATAACCGGTCCGTCGTTCATGTATCTCCCCTTGACAATTGGGTAAAATTATGGTATGATTACTTCATGAAATGCGAGGCTTAGGGGTTTTTGTATGTATTATATCGGCATTGATCTGGGCGGGACGAACATCGCTATGGGGATTGTTACCCCAGACGGGAAAATTGTAAAAAAGACGTCGGTTCCCACCCGTGCAGAGCGACCTTTTGAAGAAATTTTTACCGATATGGCGGAGGGTATCCGTAATTTACTTGCACAAACCGGGATCTCCCAAAAAGAAATTCAGTCCATCGGCATCGGAACGCCCGGTTGTCTGAATACCCAAGAGGGAATTCTGATTTTTGCCGGCAACTTTAAGTACGGAAAAAACGTCAACTATCGCAAATTGATGCAATCCCATTTCGATTTGCCTGTCTATATCGGAAACGACGCCAACGTTGCCGCCTGGGCGGAAGCCAAAGCCGGAGCGGCAAAGGGAGCAAAAAATGCCATCATGATTACCCTTGGAACGGGCGTGGGCGGCGGAATTATTATCGACGGCAAACTCTACGAAGGGCATTTGTCCGCGGCAGGGGAGTTGGGTCATCTTCTTTTGGTTCACGACGGTGTTTCCTGTACCTGCGGTCGAAACGGTTGCTGGGAAGCCTATGCATCGGTGACAGCCCTCGTCCGTCAGACCAAAGAAGCGATGCGGAAGAATCCCCACTCTATGATGAACCAAGTTCCCTTTCATCGGGTCAGCGGAAGAACCGCCTTTGACGCCGCCAAGAAAGGGGATAAAGCTGCCCTGGACGTGGTGGCAAATTATCAGGAATATATTGCCGAAGGCTTGACGGATTTAATTAATATTTTCAGCCCCGAAATCGTTGTGGTGGGGGGCGGCATCAGTAAAGAGGGGGACTATCTTCTGAACCCCGTCCGGGAAAAAGTACAGTCCCGGGTGTTCGGTTCGGGATTGTTGCCTCAACGAACCATAGTGACGGCACAGTTGGGAAACGATGCCGGTTTGATAGGAGCGGCTCTGTTGCATGCGTGAGTTAACCGTTGGAAAAAATGACCATGGCTTAAAATTGGAGAAATTCATGGCACGAACCTTTCGTACCATGCCCCCGGCGTTGATCCGAAAATATATCCGTCTGAAATGTATTCGGGTCAACGGTGTCCACGGTAAGGCGGACACGGTATTACAGCAGGGGGATCAATTAAAATTTTATATCAGCGACGAATTTTTTGAAAAAAAGCAAAACGCCAATCTATCCCGGATCAATCCGGAATTCGGCGTGGTCTACGAAGACGAGAATATTATTTTAATGGACAAACCCGTGGGGTTGATCTGTCAGCCCGACGATCGGGAAACTTACAATACCCTCTCCAATCAATTGTTGGCTTACTTATTCCAAAACGGGGAGTACGATCCCCAATCCGAAAATGCCTTCGTTCCCGCCCTTTGCAATCGTATCGACCGAAACACCCAAGGAATCGTAATCGGGGCTAAAAATTCCCAAGCCCTGATGATTTTAAATGAAAAAATCAAACAACGGGAGCTGGATAAAGTCTATCAATGTTTGGTTTTCGGCGTTCCCAACCCCAAACGTGCCGATTGTATCGCTTATCTGCGGAAAGATCCTAAAACCAATACGGTAACCCTGTCCGACAAGCCCCGGAATGGCTACAAAGATATTCGCACCGCCTATCGTACTGTGGCAACCGACGGAAAAATTTCCTTGTTGGAAGTGACGCTGTACACCGGACGCACTCACCAGATCCGGGCACACATGGCTCATCTTGGGTATCCTTTGGTGGGGGACACCAAATACGGTACGGCAAAACAGAACAAAGGATATCCTTTCAAGTTTCAGGCATTGTCATCCTGTAAACTCACCTTTACGTTTTCTACCGATGGCGGAATTTTGAATTATTTGAACGGAAAAACGTTTGAGACAACGCCCTTTTTCGCCCATTGGGATATCTGCGATTCTTTGAAATAATCTGTGAAACCTGACGACCCGGCATTTCTCCGGGTCGTTTTAATGAGGAGTATCTTATAATATGGAAGAAAAGCGAATGACAAAATCGGGCATTCCCGTTTATTCGTACCCCAATCCGGCGATGCACGGCTTTTGTCTGTCTCTTTATGTCCGGGCTGGATCTTTGTATGAAACCGACACCCAAAGCGGGGAGACTCATTTGATTGAACATATGGTATTTCGAAATATTAACCACCGCATGCAGGGGGAAATGTATCCCATGCTGGATCGGTGCGGACTTTCCTTTAATGCGGAAACCTACAAAGAGTTCGTGCAGTTTTACATCGTGGGGGCAAAGGAACATTTTTCCGACGCCGTTACCGTCTTCTCTCATCTGTTTGATCCCATGATCCTTCCCCGGGATCAGATCGTGCCGGAAAAGATGCGGATCAAATCGGAAATCCGGGAGAGCAACGAAGCAACATCTCTGGATTATTTTTCTGACCGCATGGTTTGGGGCAACACTTCTCTCGCTCGCTCCATTCTGGGTAGGGCAGGAACGTTGGACAAAATGGGATCAACCTACTTGACCCGGGCTGCCAAGCGGATCTTTTCCAAAAACAATATGTTCTTTTATCTCACCGGAGCCGTTTCCCCGTCCGACCTGGAGACTTTTTGCGCTGCTCTGTCCACCCCCGTGGAAACGGAAGCGGAAGCCCGGGACAATACCGCCCCGTTGCCGGAGAACTTTGGAAACCGTCCCCGAGAAATTTTTGTAAAGAACAGCGACGAGACCGTCGTTCGTTTTTCCTTTGACTTTGATCCTCAAAAATACACCAATGCCGAACTGATGCTTTTATACGATATTCTTTTTTACGGGGAATGCGGAAAGATCTACCGGGAACTGTCTGACAAAACCGGGCTGGTCTATTCCTTCGACCCCTGCCTGGAGCGGTACCGAAACGGCGGTGTTCTACATTTGAAGTACGAAGTTCGCCCCGGCAATCTGGAACGATCCGTGCAGATCGTTTGTGCTATTCTGCAAGGATTAAAAACCGGACTTACCGACGAGTTGGATTACGTTCGACCCTTATATTTGGATAACAGCGGGCTTCTCTTTGATAACTCGGAAGAATTCAACTGGAATCGGGCGTATGAGGTTCACATTTTGGATTGTCCTTATCCGGATCACGACGCCCGAAAAGAAGCCTTCGCGTCTGTGTCCAAAGAACGGATTTCTCAACTTGCACGGGAAATTTTCCGAACCTGCAACTTGACGTTGGCAATCAAGGGGCGGAAAAAACAGGTCAACCGTGAAAATTTGCTGGAAATTACCGGAATGTTAGGCTAATTTTTCTTGAAATTGTGACGCAATTTAAAACTTTTCGCCCAAAACCCCAAATATAGCCAAACCAAAATGGTATACAAGTCGAAAAAACGTTGGAATATCAATGTTTTTTCGGCTTTTTTCTTTTTTCAAAGTCGTAAAAACTTTTTTTCAAAAAGGGGTTGACAAACGGTAAAATTTGTGGTATA
>JAZRUJ010000065.1:0-48938 GCA_045652445.1 Eubacteriales bacterium
GTCTTTATCCAAGAAGGTCCCGGACATGGAGTCTTTCCCACCGATAGCAGCGGCATTTAGTTCCAGCTGTGCGTCCATGGCACCCAAGAGTGCGGCAAACGCTTTGCCCCAGCGGGTAGGTTCGGTACGCAACCGTTCAAAGAATTCCTGCAAGGTAAGATAAGCGTCTTTGTAATCCGCACCGGCGGCAACGATTTTTGCCACAGAGTTATAAACTGCGGCACGGGCACCGGAATAGGGATCGACAGACATAACGTCAGGATCCAAGCCCCACGCCATAACACTGGCAGAATCGGTGGTCTGACCGGGAAGAACCGGCAACAGAGCCGCCATCGCCTGTGCGGGGGTGCGTTGGGTCTTACCGCCGAACGGCATCAAAACGGAGCCGGCACCGATGGAACCGTCAAACCGTTCCACAAGGCCGCGGCGGCTGGAGGTTTTCAGGTCAGACGCCATCTGGCGAAGATCTGTATACAGAGCCTTGGAGAAAACCGAAAGATCTTTTTCGGTAACTTCCGCAACGGTGTGCTTATCTGCCCCGTTGGTATTCAAAAATTCCCGAGAAAGATTGGCGATGGTCTGTCCTTTCCAGGTCATGACCATACGGGCTTCTTCGGTGACGATAGCAACCCGATAGGCTTCGAGATTTTCAGCTTCCGCATAAGAAATAAAGGTATCCACGTCTTTGGCTTCTACCACAACTGCCATACGTTCCTGGGATTCGGAAATGGCAAGTTCTGTACCGTCCAGACCGTCGTACTTCTTGCGAACGGCATCCAGGTCGATCCGAAGACCGTCTGCCAATTCCCCAATGGCAACGGAGACACCGCCGGCACCAAAGTCGTTACAACGTTTGATCAAGCGGGTCACTTTGGGATCCCGGAACAAACGTTGGATCTTCCGTTCTTCGGGAGCATTCCCCTTTTGAACTTCCGAAGCCATCGTGGTGAGGGATTTCATATTGTGGCACTTGGACGATCCGGTTGCACCACCGATTCCGTCACGGCCGGTACGACCGCCCAAAAGGATAATAACGTCACCGGCATCGGGACGTTCCCGACGGACGTTATATGCGGGAGCAGCGGCAACAACAGCACCGCATTCCAAACGTTTTGCTACGTATCCGTCGTGATAAATTTCCGCGACGTGACCGGTAGCAAGACCGATCTGGTTCCCGTAAGAAGAATATCCGGCAGCGGCTGTTTGGCAAATTTTCCGTTGAGGGAGTTTGCCGGGCAGGGTATCCGCAAGGGCAGTTCTGGGGTCAGATGCCCCGGTAACACGCATGGCCTGATGTACATAGGCACGTCCCGAAAGAGGATCGCGGATACAACCGCCGATACAGGTAGCAGCCCCCCCGAAGGGTTCAATTTCCGTGGGGTGGTTATGAGTTTCGTTTTTAAACATCAAAAGCCAATCCTGGTCTTCCCCATTGACCGTTGCAGTCACATGAATAGAGCAGGCGTTGATTTCTTCGCTTTCGTCCAATTCAGGAAGAACACCGCGTTTTTTCAAGGTCTTGACGGCGATGGTAGCAATATCCATCAAAGTTTGAGGACGCTTTGCCGCCTTTTCTTCTCCGTATACTTCCACACGGGCGGCAAGATACCGTTCGTACGCTTTGGCAACGGCAGGATCGTGAATTTTCACGTCGTCAATGTGGGTAGAGAAGGTGGTATGACGGCAGTGATCCGACCAATAGGTATCAACCACACGGATTTCGGTAATGGTGGGATCTCTCTTTTCTTCGTTCTTGAAATAGTTCTGCAAGAACTTCAGATCGTCCAGATCCATCGCAAGACCGAGGGAATCTAAAAGATCGGAAAGACCGGCTTCGTCAAAACCGATAAACCCTTCCACAGTAGAGACGGTAGAAGGAATAGCGTATTCCACCGCGAGAGTTTCGGGCTTGTCCAAAGAGGCTTCCCGACTTTCTACGGCGTTGATAACGTACTTTTTAACAGTGTTAACATCTTCTTCGGTCAGATTTCCGCCAAGAACGTAAACCTTTGCGGAGCGGACGGTGGGACGTTCGCCCTGGCTTTGCAACTGAATGCATTGTGCAGCGGAGTCTGCCCGTTGGTCAAACTGACCGGGCAAAGGTTCTACCGCAAAAACGATGCCGCCCTTGGGGTCAATCCCATCGGAGACAAGGTCCAGTTGCGGTTCAGAAAAAATGGTGCGAACGGCTTTGTCAAACAACGCTTCATCGATGTTTTCTACATCGTAACGGTTAATGACCCGAACGCTTTCCAGGGCCTTGATGCCCACCAAATTTTTCAACTCGGAGCAAAGTCCGTTTGCTTCATGTGCCAACTCGGCACGCTTTTCTACATAAACTCGAAAAACCATAGATGTCTCCTTACTTTCCGGCTTTCAAGGCACGGGCACCGATGTCCTTACGCCAGAAAGCATTTTCAAAAGAAATTCGATTAACGGCTTTATAAGCACCGTCCAAGGCTTGGGGCAAGGTATCTCCCGTTGCGGTAACACCCAATACCCGACCGCCGGCGGTGAGCAGTTTTCCGTCTACTCGTTTTGCACCGGCAACGTAGACCTGATTTTGCAAATCCTCGGGAATGGTGATCTCAAATCCGGTCTGATATTTTTGAGGATATCCGGCAGATGCCATAACAACGCAGGCACAAGCACCGTCTCGGAATTTGACCATATCGGGGGTCAACGTTCCGTCGGTGGTGGCTTTCATGATAGAGAGAAGATCGCTTTCCAACAAAGGAAGGACCACTTGGGTTTCCGGATCGCCGAACCGACAGTTGTACTCAATTACTTTCGGTCCTTTGGGGGTAAGCATCAAGCCGAAATAAAGGCAACCTTTAAAGGTTCTTCCCTCGGCGTTCATGGCATCAATAGTGGGTTTGAAGATGGTTTCCATACAAAGGGCGGCGATATCTTCGGTATAATATGGATTGGGGGCAATCGTACCCATACCGCCGGTATTTAATCCTTCGTCGTTATCCAACGCCCGTTTGTGGTCCATGGAAGAAACCATGGGAACCACGGTTTTTCCGTCGGTAAAAGACAACACGGAAACTTCGGGACCGGTCAAAAATTCTTCCACCACAACGCGGCTTCCGCTTTCCCCAAAGATTTTATCTTCCATCATGGAGCGGACGGCGTCTTTTGCTTCGTCCCGTGTCATGGCGATGACCACGCCCTTACCGAGAGCCAACCCGTCGGCTTTAACGACGGTGGGAATGGGGGCCGTTTCCAGATAATCCAGAGCCTTGTCCATTTCGGTAAAGACTTCGTATTGTGCGGTGGGGATGCCGTATTTCTTCATCAAATCTTTGGAAAACACCTTGCTACCCTCGAGAATGGCGGCGTTTGCCTTGGGTCCAAAGCTGGGAATTCCGACTTCGTTCAAGGCGTCCACACAACCCAAAACCAAGGGATCGTCGGGGGCAACAACGGCGTAGTCGATCTGATGTTCTACAGCAAATTTAACGATATTTTCAATATCTTTCGCTCCGATATCCACACAGGTAGCGTCGGCCGTCATGCCGCCGTTTCCGGGGAGAGCGTAAAGTTCGGTTACGTCAGGATTTTCACGGAGTTTTTTTATGATGGTATGTTCTCTACCACCACTTCCGACAACGAGTAATTTCATGGTTTGTCTCCTTATTAGTGATGGAACAGTCTCATACCGGTGAATGCCATGGAAATTCCCAATTCGTTGCAACGGGCGATCACGATATCGTCCCGAATGGAGCCACCGGGTTCGGCAATATAATCAGCACCGCTGGCATAAGCCCGTTGAATATTGTCATCAAAGGGGAAGAATGCGTCGGAACCGAGAGCAACCCCGCGAATGGTGGAAAGATATGCCTTCATTTCCTCGGCGGTAAAGGGGTCGGGACGGACGGTGAAATATTTCTGCCAAATACCTTCGGCACAAACGTCTTCTTCGTTCTTGTTGATATAACCGTCGATCACGTTATCCCGTTCGGGGCGGGACAGTTCCGGTTTGAAAGGCAGGTTAAGAACTTTGTCCGCCTGACGCAGATGCCAGGTGTCCGCTTTTCCGCCGGCAAGACGGGTACAGTGAATTCTCGACTGCTGACCGGCACCAACACCGATTGCCTGACCGTCAACAGCGTAGCAAACCGAGTTGGATTGGGTATATTTCAAAGTGATCAAAGCAACGATTAGATCCCGCTTTGCGGATTCGGGAATATCTTTCTTATCCGTTACCACGTTGTTCAACAGGTCATAGTCAATTTTGAAATCGTTTCTGCCCTGTTCAAAAGTGATTCCGTAAACCTGTTTGTGTTCGATGGCGGCGGGAACGTAGTCGGGGTCAATTTTAACCACGTTATAAGCACCCTTACGCTTGGTTTTTAAAAGTTCCAGAGCCTCATCGGTATAACCGGGGGCGATAACACCGTCGGAAATTTCCCGGAAGATCATCTGGGCGGTCATCAAATCGCACACGTCGGAAAGAGCAACCCAGTCCCCGTAAGAACACATCCGGTCGGTCCCTCTCGCACGGGCGTAGGCACAAGCCAAGGGGTTTTCGTCCAACCCTTCAATGTCGTCGACAAAACAAGCCTTTTTCAGCTTTTCGGGGAGAGGCGTCCCCACAGCAGCAGAAGTGGGAGAAACGTGTTTAAAAGAAGCTGCAGCGGGAAGTCCCAGGGCTTCTTTGAGTTCTTTGACCAACTGCCAGGAGTTAAAGGCGTCCAGGAAGTTGATATAACCGGGTCTGCCGGACAGAATTTCGATGGGAAGTTCCGATCCGTCGTGCATGAAGATCTTTGCAGGTTTTTGGTTGGGATTACAACCGTATTTCAGTTCAAATTCTTTCATTTCCCTATTCTCCCTTATTTGTTTTTATTTACGATTCGAGTTTCGGTCTCGCCGCTTTCCAGGTCGATATAACGGACAAAGAGGGAAACTTTGTTGTCTTGATTCAGGTTTGTCCAAATCAAGTCGGTCATTTCGTCAATGGAAACATCGGGCAATTCCAACGTTTTGGGTTCCCCCTCAAAGGAAGGCAACGGATTACCGTCGCACTGATAGGTATGAATGAATTTTGCCTTTCCGCAAAGAGGATTATTGTAAGCATAGGTAAAACGTTCGCAGGAAGAATCATCTCCCTCGGCGGATTTGAGAATGGACATAGCAAAGTTCATTTCACCCTTTTCGTGGTGAATGATCCCGGAAATGCGGGGGGTAAAATTGGGAGCGTCGTCTTCAAACTCCCGGGTACGCAGAGCTTGTTCAAAGGTCATCTGCTTGTCCATCAATTCATAGATGGTATCGGTTTGATCCCCGTTGGTTACGATGGTCTTGTTTCCCAAAACGCGAACGGGATAATAGATAATCAGATGGGGATCGGTCATTTTGGATTCGTCAAAGGCTTTGGTACGCATGGCGTCTCCCTCGGCGACAAATACCCGGTTACGGCTGTTTTCACTTCTGCCCATGATGAAATATGCGGTGACGGCTTTTTTCCCGTCCGAGGATTTACCGATGATGATCCCTCTGCCGTGATAGGCAAGGGAATTAAGTTCGTTAGCGATGGTAGAAATTTTCATTTCTATTCTCCTTTCGGGATTCAGTCAATATAAACCTTGTTATCTGCTACGCGGATCTTTCCCTCACAGAACAGGCGAACCGCTTCCGGAAGAATCTTCCATTCGGCTTCTTCCATAATTCGTTGTTGCAAGGTTTCGGGAGTGTCGTCCATGCGGACGTCTACGGCTTTTTGTAAGATAATGGGACCGGCATCGCATTCCGGAGTAACGATATGTACCGTAGCACCGGAAACTTTTACTCCTTTGGCAAGGGCGGCTTCATGTACGTGAAGTCCGTAATACCCCTTTCCGCAAAAGGAAGGGATCAAGGCGGGGTGAACGTTGATGATACGATTGGGAAATGCCTGATAAACCTGTTCGTCGATAATGGTCAAAAATCCGGCCAAAACGACCAGGTCGATCTTTTCATCCAGCAACGTATCTGCCAAAGCTCGGGAATAGTCCGCAATCGTCTCAAAAGCTTTCCGCGGGAGAACTTTGGAAGGAATCCCGTTCTGTTCCGCCCGTTGCAACGCATAAACTCCGGGCTTGGAGGCGACCACAAGAGAAATCTTGCCGTTGCCGAACATTCCGGTTTTTTCCGCGTCAATCAGAGCTTGGAGATTGGTTCCGCCCCCGGAGACCAACACGGCGATGCGAGTGGTCAACATATGGTCACCTTGTCGTCGGATTTCACGATTTCACCGATGACATAAGCATCTTCCCCGTTTGCTTTCAGGATTTCCAGAGCGGTATCCACCTGATCTGCGGGAACGACGATGCTCATACCGACGCCCATGTTGTAAGTATTGAACATATCCCGTTCGGGAATGTTACCGGTCTTGGCGATGAGGTCGAAAATGGGAAGAACCTTAACGGCACTCTTGCGAATCTTTGCCCCCAAGCCATCGGGAATGGAACGGGGAATATTTTCATAGAATCCGCCGCCGGTAATATGAGAGATGCCCTTAACGTCCACTTTTTCCAACAAAGCAAGAACGGATTTTACGTAAATCTTGGTGGGAACCAGCAGGGCTTCCGCTACGGTCTTTCCACCCAATTCTTCCCGGGGAACGTAGAGGTCGGGATTGTTGTTATCAATATCAAAGACTTTCCGGCAAAGGCTGAAGCCGTTGGAATGAATCCCGGTGGAAGCCAGGGCGATCACAACGTGGCCGGCGTTCATACGGGTGTTGTCCAAAATCTTTTTCTTATCTACAACACCTACCGCAAAACCGGCAAGGTCGTAATCGTCCACGGGCATCATGCCGGGATGTTCTGCCGTTTCACCGCCGATCAGGGCAGCACCGGACTGAACACAGCCTTCCGCGACACCGCTAACGATGGCTGCAATCTTTTCGGGAATATTCTTTCCACAGGCAATATAATCCAGGAAAAACAAGGGTTTTGCACCGACACAGATAATGTCGTTCACGCACATGGCAACCGCGTCAATACCGATGGTATCGTGTTTATCCATGAGAATGGCAAGTTTTACTTTGGTACCGCAGCCGTCGGTTCCGGAAACCAAAACCGGTTCTTCCATACCGGCAACGGGCAGACCGAAACAACCGCCAAAGCCACCGACGTCGTCCAGGCAGCCCTCGTTTTTGGTACGGGTAACGTGTTTTTTCATTAATTCTACAGCCTTGTAACCGGCGGTGATATCAACACCAGCAGCAGCGTAGCTGTCAGATTTGGATTGAGGATGCATAAGAGATTCTCCTTCCGTTTCGTTTATCGTAATTTTTTATTTTCTTATTCTTTTCCGCTCCAGCAGTAAGTACAGAGTTTTTCAGGGTCAATACCGATCGCTTTCAAAACGCCGTCTAATGACTGGAATTCCAGGGACGTAAAACCGAAACGATCACTGATAGCCCGGCGAAGATTTCTGCCCCGTTCCGTGGAGGCGTCGGAATATTCCTCCAAATAATCAAATCCGGCTTCTCCTTCCAAATCGAAGATGACCCGGCGTGCCAACAGTTCCATATCACTGTTTGCACGGGAGAAATTCAGATATTTACAGCTGTACATAATGGGAGGACAACCAGAACGCATGTGAACGCTCTTTGCCCCGTGTTCGTACAAAAACTCCACGGTTTCTTTTAATTGAGTTCCGCGAACGATGGAGTCATCCACAAAGAGCAGATTTTTCCCCTCAATAAACTGACGAATTGGGATCTGCTTCATCTTGGCAACTTTTTCCCGCTCTGCCTGGCGGCTGGGAGTAAAACTTCTTGCCCAGGTGGGGGTATATTTGATATAAGGACGGGCAAAAGGAACGTGACATTTGTTACCGTATCCGATTGCCAAGGGCGTTCCCGAATCAGGAAGACCGCCTACGTAATCCAAGTTGTCGTGATTCCCGTTTTTCGCATCGGTATCCGCCAAAATTTCACCGTCACGATTCCGCATGTATTCCACGTTTACCCCTTCGTAAGTAGAAGCAGGATAGCCGTAGTACGTCCACAAAAAGGCACACATACGCATCTTTTCCCCGGGAGCAATCAGTTGGGTAATGCCTTGGGAAGAAAGTTCCACCACTTCACCGGGTCCCAATTCCCGGGTAACGGTATAGCCCAATTTTTCACAGGCAAAAGACTCAAACGAAGCACAGTAATCGCCATCACGCTCACCGATTTCCACCGGAGTACGTCCGAGAAGATCCCGAGCAACTACCAGATTCCCGCCTTCCTTCAAAATCAAAATGGAAGCGGAGCCGTCGATACATTGTTGGGCAAAACGAATCCCTTCCTCAAAGGTATTTCGTTGACTGATCAAGGCTGCAATCAATTCCAGAGAATTGACCCGACCGGCGGTCATGGCGGAATAGTATCCGCCGCCGCCCTCAAAATATTGGTCAATCAGCTCTTTTGCGTTGTTAATAACACCCACCATGCAAATGGCATAGGTGCCCAATTTAGAGCGAATCAAAAGAGGCTGGGGATCCTGGTCGCTAATACAACCGATGGCAGACGTCCCCTGCATTTCATCAAAAATATATTCAAATTTGGTTCGGAAGGGGGAATTTTGAATGTTATGAATTTCACGCTGCAATCCCCGTCCCTTATCGTAAGCCGCCATGCCGCCCCGATGGGTTCCCAAGTGGGAATGATAGTCGGTGCCGAAAAACACGTCGGCGATGGCATCTTGCTTACAGACTGCTCCGAAAAAGCCTCCCATATATGGCAAATCCTCCGTAGGAAAGTAAAAATAAGTGTTTTAAAAAAGCAAGACCCGGATCGCACCTACAGGGAGTGCGATCCGGAATTGGATTCATTAGGCAAAGAACAGTTTGTTCAAGGTCAGAGGATCAACGTATTCGCCATCCTTGTAAACTCGCATATTACCGGATGCAATTTCGTCGATGAGCATAACTTCGCCCTTGTCATCGTAACCGAATTCGAACTTGATGTCGTACATATCCAGACCCTTTTCTTTCAGGTCGTCGGCAACGATTTTGGTAATTGCCTGAGTCATGGCTTTGAGGGAATCGTACTGTTCCGCAGTCATAACACCCAAATCTACCAGACCATCTTTGGTTACCAGAGGATCTCCCTTAGCGTCGTTCTTAAAGGTGGTTTCCACGTATGCGGGAAGATCGGCACCTTCTTCAATATAGTCGGAATAACGACGGTAGAACGAACCGACAGCCTTATAACGGCAGATAACTTCCAAGCCCTTACCAAAGGCTTTTGCGGGGAGAACTTCCATGGTCGTGTCGTTCAGGTTGGCGTTGACGTAGTGGGTTTTGATGCCGGCAGCATTAATTTTTTCAAAGAAATAAATAGACATCCGCAGGTTGACGTCACCCACACCTTCAATGGTCAATCCGACGGTGTTTTCACCGGGATCGAACACACCGTCCTTGCCGGTGCAGTCGTCTTTAAATTTTAAAAGATAGTTGCCATTGTCCAAAGCATAGACGTTTTTGGTTTTTCCGGTGTAAACGAGTTTCAGGTTTTCCATAGTGTTACCTCTTTCGTAAAATAGAATTTATTTCAAGACCAGTGAATAACTTAACGATTAAATTCCGCTTCCACTGCGGCATTTTTACCACGAACACCATCGGCGTCGGCGGCACGTTTTGCGTCTAATTTTGCAGCAAGTTCCGAATCGGAAACCGCGAGAATCTGCAACGCCAACAATGCGGCGTTCCCCCCTCCGTTGACCGCAACGGTGGCAACGGGGATCCCGGTGGGCATCTGCACGGTGGACAAAAGTGCATCCATGCCGCTCAAAGGACCGGATTCGGCAGGAATCCCGATCACAGGAAGCGTTGTATTTGCGGCAAGAGCTCCGGCAAGGTGGGCTGCCATTCCGGCAACGGCGATTATAGCACCGAATCCCTTTTTACGGGCATTCAACGCAAAATCCCTAGCCTCCACGGGGGTGCGATGGGCAGAATAAACATGCACTTCGTAGGGCACTTCAAAGGAATCGAGAATTGCGGTTGCTTTGCGGATGATGGGAAGATCGCTGTCGCTCCCCATGACAATTCCAATTTTTTTCATAGTATATCCTCCTGTGTTTGGGAAATGCAAAGTGTAAAATAAACAAAAAAGGGCACGCTCCCCTAAGGAAGTGTGCCCAGACGGTCGGCAATACGGATTCTTTGCTTCATGTGGTTACCCCCACTTCCGTCAGTCGCAAAGAACCGAAGCGAACGACCCGGCCGGGCCATCCGTTATATATTATAACATAATATATTTAACTTGTCAATCGGACAAATTGCAAAATAATTGGAACAATTTCGACGGTGTTTTCGGTATCTTTTCCCATTATTCCTTTTCGGTCACGGAATATCCCCGCTTGTTAAGGATATTTTTCAGTTCTTCCATAAAGGATTCCGTATCTTTAAATTGGCGATAAACCGAGGCGTAACGGACGTAGGCTACATCGTCAATTTCCCGAAGTTTGTCCATAACCAATTCCCCGATCCGGGAAGAAGAAATTTCCTTATCCAGGTCACTGACCAAAGAGTTTTCAATATCGGCAGATGCCTGTTCCAAAACCGTGTATGCGATGGGGCGTTTTCCGCAAGCTTTCAGCATACTGGAAAGAATTTTTTCCCGATCGAAAATTTCCCGGGATTTATCTTTTTTTACTACCACCAGGGGAGCGTGTTCCACCGCTTCAAAAGTTGTAAATCGACGGGCACAGGCTTCACATTCCCGACGGCGTTTGATTCGGTCGTCTGCGTGGCGGGAGTCTAAAACTTTACTGTCCATGCAACCGCAATAAGGGCATTTCATAGAGCATTCTCCTTTCCCCGACGGCATAAATTCCCGGGGTGCATCTTATACTGATACAGTTATTATACATCAAATTGTAGAAATTGTCAAGGGCAGAAGGGAGTCGATTTTCATTGAAACAGTGGCGATGCTTGGCAGCAATCCCTGTTTATCCCGGCATTTTGATTTTAGGGGCACTTTTTCTGAAATTACCCTGGATTAACGTTCTTCTTTTAGGCTTATTAGCAGTCGCGGGAACCGGAGTTTGCATCTTATTGCTGCTCCCTAAAAAAGAACCGGAACTTCCCCGAAAATGGAAAAAAGATTTAAAGGCTTTGACAAAAACGGTGGAAAAAATCAAAAACCGTTCCGTCTATCGGGGTGGACGTAACGTGGTGACAGAATTAAAACAATGCCAACCCTCTCTCCCCTATCTATCCCCTACGGCACGGCGGGAAATTACCGAATACTATCTTCCCACATTTCTAAAATATTTCCAAGCATATGCAACATTTGAAGAATGCAACGAAGGAAACGAATCCGTATTGGAAACCATGTCCCAGATGGAAAATGCAGTGGAAACAATTGCCGAAAACTTCCAAAAAGCCTGCGACCGAAACGACCGAACTGCCACATTGAATCTTCATGCTCAAAATGCAGTCTTATACAAAAAACTAAACTTGGGAGAAGACGACCATGACTGAAACAATCCACCCTTCCGTACCCTCTCTAGACGACGTAAACGGGGTGCTGAATTACGGTGCCGACGCACAAAACCGGGTGGCGGAATTTTCCCAGATTGTTCTGGCAGATTTAAACGAATCAAACCTGGAAAACATCAACGATAAGGTTACGGCTCTCATAGTGCATTTAAGGGAGACGGACAAGAAAGAAAAACACGATAAAACACAGTTTTTTCGAAGACGTACATCAGCCGACAATATTAAAAATCGATACCGAAAAGCCTGTGAAGCGGTGGATAAAATAAGTTTATCTTTGCAAGGTCACCGAGACGCCTTGTTACGGGACATTGAGCGAATGGATCTTTTGTACGCCATGAACAAAGAACAATACGAGGCGTTGACTTCCTATTTACAACAAGGGAAAAAAGCTCTGGAATTTTTTTATACGCAACGAGTCCTTCCTTTGCAAGAAGAAAGCCAACGGACGGAGGATCCGGAACTTATTCAACAGGCCAGGGACACCTCGGAACAATACGACCGGTTTGCAAAAAAGCTTCACGATCTCGAATTGACCCGTGCTGTTTCTCTGCAAATGGCACCTCAAATCAGAATGCTACAAAACAACAATACTATTCTTGCGGAAAAAATTCAGTCTTCCGTCGTAAATACAATTCCTCTGTGGAAAAGTCAGATGATATTGACCCTAAGCATGGAACATTCCCGGTCCGCCATCGAATTGCAACAAAAAGCATCTCATATCACCGAGGAATTATTAAGACAAAATGCCCGGGCGTTAAAAGAGACCACCCTGACGGTGACCCGGGAGGGAGAACGAAGCTTGATCCACGTGGAAACCCTGAAAGAGACCAATCAAATTTTAATCGAAACGCTGGACGAAATGCTGAAGATTCGTCAAGAGGGGCAAAAAGCTCGTCTGTTGGCAGAAGAAGAATTGAAACGGCTTCAGCGGGAGATTCGGTTGAGGCTGACCGAGAAGAATACGCCCCACCTTTCTTTAGAATAAAAAAGAGACGGGATCATTCTCCCGTCTTTTCTTTTTCCATTCGCCGTAACAAAATTTGTTGTGCCCGGAAGGCATCTTCTTTGGTTGTGATTTTAAAATTCTCCCCTTGGCACAAAATCATTTTTACCTTTCCTCCGGCAGCACGGTACAAGCCCGCATCGTCGGTATATTGTCCGGCTACACTGTGGCAGGCTTGCCAATAACCGACTCGGTCGAAAACTTGAGGCGTTGCTGCAGCAATCAGCGTATTTCGGTCGGGGGTGGAAGAAATATATCCTTCTTCATCCACCTGCTGAATCGTATCGACAACAGGCGTTCCGGCACAAACGGCACCATACTTAACGGCATTGCGGTGAATCCGGTCAATTTCTTCGGGCAAAATCAGGGGTCTTGCTCCGTCATGAATGGAGACAAAATCCACGTCAGGCAAAGCTTCTACGCCATTTTTTACGGATTCCTGGCGGGTTTTCCCCCCTTCGACGACGGCAACCACTTTGGGAAAATCACGAGTCAGCTCCCGAACGAAGCAAAGGCTTTCTTTTCGGGTGACGATCACGATGGATGAAACGGTTTTCGCCTGTTCAAAAGCCCAAAGAGTATGAAAAAGAACGGGCTTTCCCAATAAATCAAAGGATAGTTTATCTTCTCCGAATCTTTTGCCGGATCCGGCGGCAGGAATGATAACGCCAAAGGTCTTTGCCATGGTATGCTCCTTTTGTGATGTGCGTGTTGTTTGCCTTGATGTTGCATGTTGCATTTTTCGCTTTTATTATACCATTCCCCGATAAAATTGTCAAGAGCGATAGGACTTTTCAGAAATGTCACGATTTCGTGGCGATTTCTTAATATTATCATAGTATTATTAAATTAAGTACTCCGAAAGGACGAGTTTTTTATGATTCAAGTATCTCCTTCCCTGTTAGCCGCTGATTTTTGTGATATGAAGCGGGAAATTGAAAGCATTTCCAACGCAGATCTTTTACACGTTGACATTATGGACGGGCAGTTTGTTCCCAACCTTTCCTTTGGACTTCCCTCGGTGGAAGCCCTTCACAAATGCACCGATATTCCCTTGGACGTGCATTTGATGATTATCAAGCCCGGTGATTATATCGAACGGTTTGCAAAAGCCGGGGCAGACATTATTACCTTCCACGTGGAAAGCGACTGCGATATTGCCGAATGTATTGCAAAAATTAAAAATTGCGGCAAAAAAGCGGGGCTTGTTATCAAACCTGCAACCCCCATCGACACGGTCCTTCCCTATCTGGACGACCTGTATATGGTGCTAATCATGACCGTTGAACCGGGCTTCGGCGGACAAAAATGCAAAGTAGAATGCTTTGAAAAGGTCCGGGCTTTGCGAAAAGAAATCGAAGCAAGAGGTCTTGCCACCCACATTGAAGTGGACGGTGGTATTACAGCAGAAAACGCTCCCGTCGTGGTCGAAGCCGGGGCAGATATTTTGGTCGCCGGCTCTTCCGTGTTCGGGGCCGCAGACCGCAAGGGTGCTATCGCACAAATGAAAGGAGTTTAAGCGATGTTGTTCATGCCCTCCTACGAAAAAATTTTACGGGAAGTTACGGTAGATATTCGCAATTTTATTACAAACCCGGAAACCACCGTGGTCGTAAATATGGACACCATCAACGGCTTTTTTAAAAAAGGGAAATTAGCCTCCAACCGGCTGAAAGCCATTATCCCTCAAATCAAGCAGGTCAATGAATATTATTTAGACAGTCCCAAACTGTTTTTTGCAGACACCCATACCTCCGACTCGGAAGAATTTGATACCTATCCGGAACATTGTGTGGACAAGTATGAACAGGAAATCATTTCCGAATTAGAAGATTTTGCTCAAGTGGGCGACGTGATTGCAAAGAACTGTACCAACGGATTTTTCTGTAAAGAATATCTGGCTTGGCTTGCAAAACACAAGGAAATCGAAAATATCGTTATCGTAGGTGGCTGCACGGACATTTGCGTAATGCAGTTTGCTCTTGCCATGCGGGCATATTGGAACGAACAGAACAATAACAACCGTATTATCGTTATTGAAAACGCCGTACAAACCTACCACGACGACATTCATAACGGCGATTTGATGCACAGCTTTGCCCTGTTCAACATGTACATGAACGGGATTAAAATTGCCCGGCTGTAATTTATGGAATTAACGGAAATTCAAAAATTATATCAGAGGATCCCCTCTTTTTCTTGCAAAGAGGGGTGTACCCGGTGTTGCGATAATTGGGTTCAGTCTGCACCGGAAGAAGCAGCACGGTGCGGTGGATTTGAATTTTGCGAAAGAGATTGCCCAAAGCTGACCGAAACCGGCTGTTCTGTCTACGAAAACCGACCTCTGATCTGCCGATTATTCGCATCCTCCGAGCTGATGCCCTGTCCTTACGGATACGGTCCGGAAACACCGTTGAGCGAAGAGGAAACCAAAGAAATCTTAAAAACCTATCTACGATTGAAAAAGGAGCAGGAAGACTATGGCAAAAACAACGGCTAAAGCAAAAACCGTGTACGTCTGTTCCGAATGCGGAAACGAAAATCCAAAATGGGCAGGACAATGTCCTGCTTGCGGAGCATGGAACTCCTTTTTTGAGCAAAAAGTAGAACCGGAGAAAAACACGCTGAAAACACCCTCCGATCCCTTAAGACGTGCCACACCGAAACGGTTGCATGAAATTACGGCAGAGAGCGAACTTCGACAATCTACCGGAATTTCCGAATTGGATCGGGTGCTGGGAGGCGGAATCGTGAAAGGTTCGCTGATTTTGGTCAGCGGGGAACCGGGCATCGGGAAATCCACAATTCTGCTTCAAATGTGCATGAAAATGCGGGATATGAAGATCCTGTACGTTTCCGGGGAAGAATCCCCCCGACAAATTAAATTACGGGCAGACCGGGTGGGGCAATACCCGGAAAATCTGTTTATTCTTTCGGAAACCGATATTGCAGAAGTGGTTGCCCGAACCGAGGAAACGGCTCCAGATATTTTAGTGGTGGACTCCATTCAGACCATGTACCGGCAAGATATGACGTCAGCTCCCGGCTCGGTACCGCAAGTACGGGAATGCACTTGCGAATTGATGCGGATTGCAAAAACCATGGAAATTCCAACCTTTGTCGTCAGCCACGTAAATAAGGAAGGTGCCATCGCCGGTCCGAAAGTGATGGAGCACATGGTAGACGCGGTCTTATATTTTGAAGGAGAACGGTCTTCCGATCACCGCATTTTACGTGCCATTAAAAACCGCTTTGGTTCCACCAATGAAATCGGCGTATTTGAAATGACCGAAGAAGGATTGAAAGAGATCCCCAATCCTTCGGAACTGTTTTTGTTGGACAAGCCGGAAAACGTATCGGGGATTGCAACGCTGTGTGTTATGGAAGGAACCCGTCCGATTATTGCGGAAGTGCAGACCTTGGTTTCCAAAACGCCCTTCCCCTCTCCCCGAAGAACGGCGGTAGGCTTTGATTATCAACGGCTAAATTTGATTTTAGCGGTACTGGAACGGCGATGCAATCTGTTCTTTGGAACGAGCGACGTTTACGTGAACGTTATCGGCGGATTGCGGCTAGACGAACCGGCGGCAGATCTGGGGGTGGCGGTTGCCATCATTTCCGCTGCAAAGGATTTTGTTTTGCCGGAAAAAACCATGTTCGTAGGAGAAATCGGTCTTGCGGGAGAATTGCGGGCCGTATCGGGCATTGAAAAACGGTTGCACGAAGCGGCATCGTTAGGGTTTACCCGTGCGGTGATTCCTGCCCGAAATAAGCCGAAAGGGAATTTTAATCTGGAAATTATTCCCGCCTACTCCATTAAAGACGTTTTGAACAAGATATAAAGGATATTTAACGTGACACCCTACGTATTTTTTCTTGACATTGACGACACCATTCTTTATAAAAAAGACAAATCCGATCCGGGAACGGTGTCACAACGGGTTTTAACTGCCATGAAAACCGCCCGAGAACTGGGGCATAAGGTTTTTATCAATACGGGTCGGGCACCGTCCTATTTTACCGATACCATTCGAAATTTCCCCGTGGACGGTTATGTATGCGGATGCGGAGCATACCTGTTAGAAAACGGAAAGGTTCTGTATCAGGCAACATATCCCGATAACGCCATTCTGAAGTGGATGCAACGGCTTTCCTCCCCCGGAGATCCGGGAATTATCGTGGAGGGCGTGGACAGGATTTTTCGTTATCGCAACTGTTATTGGGTGGCAGATCCGGATTGGATCGTCAGCGATTCCGTAGAAGATTTTAAGGAATATTTAAAACACGACACCATCGTAAAAGCGAGCATTTGCAACGATATTCCGAAAAAACTGTTTACCGAAATCCTGCCGGAACTGGAAGAGGATTTTTGGGTAATTCACCACCCTACGGAACATTACACCGAATGCTGCATCAAAGGTTGCTCCAAGGCGACGGGAATGAAAAAGATCATGGATCATTTGGGCTTGGACATGAGCCGAAGTGTTGCCATCGGCGACAGCGAAAACGATTTGGACATGATCAAAGCCGCGGGCATTGGCGTGGTGATGGGTCAGGCAAGGGAGGAAATCAAACAATTTGCCGACCGGATCTGTGACGATATCCAAAACGACGGTGCCGCCAAAATCATAGAAGAGTTGATTGGAATGGAATTGTGACGTAAAATAAAAAACCACCCGGTAGATTCCGGGTGATTTTTTTATGCAGTTTTGCGAGTTTTGTACAGTCGAATATAAACGAACGTTCCGATCAGGGGGAACAGCATTCCCACCAACATGGCAAGTTTCATTCCCAATTGATCGGGAGAGGTGTTCCAAGTTTCTGCCAGGGAAACAACCAAAGGATTGACCGAGGCAAGGTCGGCGACAACCCCTACCAATTGAGGACCAACCGACGCACCTAAATCTCCCCCGGCTGCCATCAAAGCGTAGATAAATACACCGCCGGCAGGGAACCGCTCCGATGCCACGATCAAATTTCCCGGCCAAAGCATGGAAACGGCAAAGCCGGTAAAGGCACAAGAAACAAGCCCAATCAAGGGGAACGGCGAAATGGCGGAAATCAAATAACAAAGAGTGGTAGAAATACAGCAGAATACCAACACTTTTTCCAAGTGTTTCCCAAATTTCCCATATAGGGAACGTCCCAAGCCCATGAAGACCGAAAACATGGCGACACCAAACACGTCACCCCATACTTTGGGAATTGACAAAGCTTGTTCCAGGTATCCAGAAGACCACTGTGCCATGGAAAGTTCCGATGCGCCGGCTAAAAAGATAGCAAAAACCGAGAACCAAACCCCTTTGTTTTTGAGAAGATGGAATGCCCCCGATACTTTTTGAGGGGTTTCCATTTCCGGCAAAGTTGCCCCGGAGAAAAGCAAAACGGAAGTTAAAGGAATCAGAGCAAACAACAAAGGAAGCCATTGCCAATGATTACTGCCAAACAAAAACAGGTAAGCCGTACTGAACAAAACGACCCCGACAACGCCCCATGCGTAGACCGAGTGAAGTTTACTCATTTCCCGGTCGGGATCTTTCGAGGGCAGGGCGGCGATCGTGGGACTGATCAATACTTCCGTAAGTCCGGACGCGGCGGAAAAGATTACCGTCCCCACCGCCAGCCAAAGATAGGCAGATTGCGGGAAAAAGTAGGGAAACAATCCAAAGATCACCATACCCACGATGGAGATTCCGGGAATGGTGCGGACCAATTTTTGAATATTGAATTTATGGGAAAAGGACGAGAGAATTAAATCGACTGCTAATTGGGTTATAAAATTGATAAAGACCAAAAGCCCCAGCAAGGTGTAGGAAATCCCATAAAGATTCCGAAAGGTCAAAAACAGCACCGGGGACATGTTGCTCACTGCAGACATGGTGAGGTTGACCGTATAACAGGCTAATCTGACTCGTTTTTGATTTTCGTCCATTATTTTTACTCCAGAGAGAAAGAGCAACTTTCGTTGCTCTTTTAGTCATTGAAATGATAGATCATATTCCAGACGGGAATCCCACGCTCGGCAACTCCGTCGCTTTCGGGAACAAAGCCCACCCGTTGACAAAGGCGGCAAGAAGGAACGTTTTCTTTCCGAACCCGGGCGGTAACGAAAGAATATCCCTTTTCTTTGGCGATCTTCAGCAAGGCACAAATTGCTTGCGTTCCATAGGTTTTCCCCCGATAATCCGAAAAAATACAAACACCGGCGGAAACCGTCCCCACATCCTGTTCGGTCATTTGAACGTAGCCTACAACCTGATCTTCCACCGTGATAGCAAAAAATTCGGCATACCGACCTTCAAAAATTTTGGTATTCCATTGTTCTACAATATTATATATGCTCTTGTCGGAACGTTTGGAATACAGATACCTCTTCAACACGGGGACGTCATCAAAGGTAAAGGATCGAAGAGATATGGATTTTGCTTCCGGCTTTTGGCGAAGAGATTGGAAAAATTGAGAGAGAAGAGAGGAACATTCCTCTTCCAAAATCCCGGAAACAACGTTGGGCTGATGATTAAAGGGCAATTTAGTTAAATCGCAAACACTTCCCATACATCCGGCCTTGGAATCCATGGCACCGATATATACGGTTGCGATCCGAGCGTTGATAATAGCTCCGGCACACATGGGACAGGGTTCTAAGGTAACGTACATTTCACAATCGGAAAGACGCCAATCACCGACTTTTTTACAGGCACGGTTGAGTGCGACGATCTCTGCATGCAAAAGAGCGTTTTTCCCGGTTTCCCGGCGATTATATCCGGTAGCGATAACTTTTCCCTTTCGGACAATAACCGCACCGACGGGGACTTCCCCCTGTTCTGCGGCCTTTTTTGCACAGGCGATTGCCCGTGCCATAAACCGTTCCCGGCTCATTCAGAAATAACCCGGGCTTCCAGGTGAATATCGGTTTCGCTGGAAAGCATGTGATGAAAAGACATGGTATACTTCAGATCCAACTCTCCCCCGTCTTCGCTCATGGTAGAGGAAATTTCCCGGGTGTTGATGTGGACGTTGATCATACGGTCGTCAGAAAGACATTCCACGGCGGGTCCTTTACGAAAATCAAACAAGACCGAATCTTCCCCGTTGTCTGCCAAGAGGCGAACGTGGTTTTTGTCTTTAAAATAAATTTTAACGTGGTCCCCAATTTCGGAGAGAATTTTTTCTCCGTCAAATTCCAGAACGTATTCTTCCTGTTCCCGACGAATGGTTCCATAGGTGAACAGGTCGGAAAAGTGTTCTCCGTCCCGGCGGGTACCCATACGAATGATAGCAGTTTTCATGAGTTCCTTTCAATCGTCGGTGCGAATGGTGACTTTTTCCACCAATCCATCAATGCTCCGATTCAGGAACATTCCGGCGATGTGCGAAAAATTACTGATTTCGTCGCTGACATAGTAGCGGCGATTCCCCTCGATCTTCTCAGAAAGTTGATCGTTTTGACGTAAGACTTCCGCCAGTTCCAAGGCGGCTTCTCTGCCGGAATCAATTAAGGTGACCCCCTCGCCGAACAAACGGCTCAACACCGGCTTTAACAGAGGATAGTGGGTACAACCGAGAATAACTGTATCCACTCCCGCGTCTTGCAAAGGTTTGATATATTCCCGGGCGGCAAGTTGGGTGATTTCTCCGTCCAAATATCCGTTTTCCACCAAGGGAACGAATAAAGGACAAGCCTTCGCTACCACGGAAATTTCCGGATTGATGGCGTGAATTGCGGCCTGGTAGGATCCGCTTTTGACCGTGGCACCGGTACCTAAAATACCGATCTTACGGTTTTTGGTTGCTTTGCAGGCTGCAGCGGCGGTGGGTTCAACAACCCCAACAACGGGGATTTGGGTCATTCCTTGAAGTAAAGGCAACGCAACGGAAGAAACCGTTCCACAGGCAACCAAGACCGCTTTCAAATCTTGTTCCAATAAAAAGCGGAGATCCTGGACAGCAAACTGGCAAATGGTATCGCGGGAACGCGTTCCGTAAGGAACCCGTGCGGTGTCGCCGAAATAAACGATGTTTTCTCCCGGCAAAATCTCCATCAGTTCCCGGACGGCGGTAAGTCCGCCCAAACCGGAATCAAATACACCGATCTTGGATTCAGACATGGGGTTCCTCCTTTTTCTTTTTTGCACCCACAACCCGTTCGATTCCACCGTAATCCCGAACCCGAATCGGATCGACAAATCCGGAAGAACAAAGAAGTTGTTCCAAAGCTTCCGCTTGACCAATGCCGCACTCAAACAGCACCGTCCCTCCCGGTTTTAGGCAGGAAGAAAAGCGGGATAAAATCATTCGATAAAAGTCCAATCCGTCTTCTCCCCCGTCCAAGGCGGTGACCGGTTCTTGCTTGACTTCTTGGGAAAGCGTCTGCAAATCTTCGGTGGGAATATAGGGTGGATTGGATAAGATCACGTCGTACCGATCGGGCAACGACAGGGTAAAAATATCACCTTGAATCAAGGTTGCCTGAGGATAAACGGCATGGGCATTTGTTTGCAACAAACCAAAGGCTTCGTCGAACTTTTCTACGAGGGTGACGTCACAGGACGTTTCCGCCCCTACCGTAAGACCGATACAACCGCTTCCGGCACAAAGATCCAAAACCCGATCTCCCGGTTGAATCCGGGAAAGGGCAGTATCCACGAGGATTTCCGTATCAAACCGGGGAATCAGCACCCCGGGAGCTACGGTAAACCGTCTGCCGTAAAAATCCGCATTCCCCGTCAAATATTGAAGCGGTTCGCCGGAACAACGCCGGGAAACCAGATGGGAAAGGCGATTGGTTTGATCTTCGGAAAGTGCGGGAAGATTGCCCGTAAGATACAAAAGCAAAAGGCGGTCGCTGGCAAGATCAATCACCGATTCCGTCAACACAGCCAATTCCCGTCGGGGGTCGTCGCAGACCGACGACAGGCGGGATTCCAACGCAACCCAAATACTCATTTCTTTTGAGGGAAGGCAAGGGAATAATCCACTTCGCCGTTTTCGTTCGTCAAAGAGGCTTTGACAGCCACGATGGCAACTTCGATCTGCCGATCGGTGGGTTCCGCCGTCGTAATCTTCTGCAACCCTTTCCCGGGAGCAGAGACGATCCGCGTAAACCAATTATCATGCCGCCCCGTCCATTGTTGAATTTCAAAGGTAAAGCCGGCAATGATGGGAAGACAAGCCATATGAACCAACATACGGGGAAGTCCAACAAGATTGTCTGGCAAAACAAAGGCGTGAAGCAGGGTAAAGAACAGAATAGAGAACAAAAGAACCAAGAAAATAAAACTGGTTCCGCACCGGGGATGGCACCGGGGCATACTGCGGATATTTTCCACCGTAAGTTCTTTCCCGGATTCCACCGCAAAGATGGTCTTATGCTCCGCACCGTGATAGCGGTACAGATCCTTGACGTCTTTCATCAAAGACGTGGCAAGAATGTAGCAGATAAAAATTGCGATACGGACAATGCCTTCCAGCAAAATCTGTAACGCACGGGCTTCGGGAAACCAGGTGGTAAACAGTTCTCCCGCCATTTGGGGAAGCCACATAAACAGTCCGACTGCCAAGCCAACCCCAAGGATTACGGAAAGAGCCATAACCAGACCGGAAACCCATTTGTTTCCCTTGGTTTCCTCTTCCAAACCTGCAAGCTCTGCAGAACGCATGAGAGCTTTGTAACCAACAATCATACTTTCCACAAAAGCCACACACCCCCGGAGTACGGGGATGCGTAAAATCTTATATTTCTCCCGCACGGAAACCGTCGCCATTTGTTCTGTGACGATCTCTCCGTCGGGCTTGCGGACGGCAAGGACGGAACGGAGCGGGGACTTCATCATAATCCCTTCCATTACTGCCTGTCCGCCCACAGCGGCATAACGACGTTCTGACATGGGTATTCCTTTTGCCTTATTCGGCAGAAATAATGAAATAATAGACCGGCTGTCCACCGTTGACCAACATAATGTCAACGTCGGAACCGAGGTTTTCCTGCATAATTGCCTGCATGGCTTCCGCTTCGGCTTCGGAAACGCCGTCGCCGTAGAACACCGTGACGGAATAGGCTTCTTTCGCCTTAATATCGTCACACAGATTTGCCATACATTCTTCTCTGGTGTCGGTAACATAACGGACTTTGTTTTCTACCAGACCCAGGATTTGATTTTCTTTGATTTCACGGTTATCAAACGTAGAATCATGAGCGGCAAAGGTCATGGACAGGGAGGATACCGCAGCCATGGCTTCTTTCATTGCTTCTACGTTTTCTTCTACTTCTCCGTCCGGATTAAATGCCAACATGGCACTAATTCCCTGGGGCAGAGAAACGGACCGAAGAACTTCCACGTGCTTATCTTCCACCAACAAAGCGGCCTGTGCGGCAACCATGTAGATGTTGCTGTTGTTGGGCAGAACGATAACGTTTTCCGCAGGAGTCATGCGAATGGCTTTCAACATATCTTCGGTGGAGGGGTTCATGGTCTGTCCACCGATGACCATTTGATCGGCACCAAGATCCCGGAAGACGGAAACCATACCTTCCCCGGAAGCTACGGCAACAAAGCCGTATTTCTTTTCCGGTTTGGCATCAGTGACTTCTTCGGCTGCATCGGGGGCTGCAGGAACGTCTTTTGCGGCACCGGAAGAAAGGGCGGAGTGCTGTTCTTTCATATTTTCGATCTTCACGGTTAACAGAGAGCCGAATTTCAACGCTTCGGACAACACCTTACCGGGATCGGAAGTATGCACGTGCAATTTGATGATATCGGTATCGTCCACAAAGACGGCACTGTCCCCGGCGGAAAGCACGAACTTGTGCAGTTTTTCTGCTTTGCCTTCGCCCAGGTACTGTTCGGACTTGCCGACAATACATTCGGTGCAATAGGGGAAAACGATATCTTCGGTGTTAAACTGTTCAAAGGCGGAAGCAGGTTCTTCCCCTTCCGATTCGTTAACGTCAAGAAGAGCAACGGGCTGACCTTTCAGGTAAGCGACCATCCCTTCAAAAATAACCACAAGACCGCGGCCGCCGGCGTCAACCAGACCTGCTTGTTTCAAAACAGGAAGCATTTCGGGGGTCTTGGCAAGGGTATCTTCCGCAACGGAAAGAACGTAGGGCAAAAATTCTTCTACTCTTCCCTTATATTCGTCAGCCTTTTCCAGGGCTTTTTCCGCAGAAACCCGCATGACGGTAAGAATGGTACCTTCCGTGGGCTTCATAACCGATTTATATGCGGCATCCACACCACGTTTGAAAGCGGCGGCAAGGTCGGGAGCGTCTACAGTTTCTTTGCCTTTACATTCCTTGGAAATACCGCGGAAGAACAAAGACAGGATAACGCCGGAGTTCCCTCTGGCACCGCGAAGAAGCATATTGGCAACTTTATCGGCGACCTGACTGACGTTTCCGTCAAAGTTAGGAAGGTCGCTGCGAACCGCACCCATGGTAAGGCTCATATTGATCCCGGTATCTCCGTCGGGAACAGGAAAAACATTCAGACGATTGATATTTTCCCGTTCGTTGGCTAAATTGTTTGCCCCGGAAATTACCATGTCACGGTAAGATGTTCCGTTCAAAATCATACTCTTTTATTCCTTTTCGTTGTTTTCAAGGTTACTGCGTGATGACCGAATCTACGAACACGTTCACCTTATCCACGGGAAACCCGATGTAATCCGAAACGGAATAGGTGATCTTGTGAGCGATGCTCTCGGTAATGGCAGGGATATTGACACCGTACAAAACGGCGATGTGCACATCAATGCAGACCCGGTTGTTTTCACAAGAAACGTGAACGCCCTTGTCTTTCCGGTCTTTTTTCAAAAACGCCCAAATCTGTTCGGTAACGTTCTTGGCTTTCATTTCTGCAATCCCGAAGCAATCGGACGCAACGATGGAAGCGATTCCGGCGATAACGTTATCATCAATGATGATGTTTCCGTGGTCGTTTTTCAATTTCAGCATATCAAACCTCCGTAATAGATCGTCTCGTAAAAGCACAAGACAAGCATTATATTATATATAATACACTATATTCGAAGATTTTACAAGTGTTTTTCCCTTTTCGTTACTGAAATGTTCCACTTTTGTACCATTTTTCGGAAAATCAGGAGAAGAGAAGCACCGCAAGGATCATCAAAATCAGCGGATCATCTTCTTTATTTTCGTTGAACAAAAGAAACAAAATTGCAATTAAAAGCAAATCATCCTCCTTAATGCGGGAGAAAAATCCGCCCAATCCCCCCGACACCGGAGCCACCGAAGAAGACACCGCTTCCACCGGAGAATCTTCCGCGTGTGCTACGGGCACGGGATTGCGGAAGGGTGCAGAACGGTGGTAGGCGGCACGGGCTTCCTGTTCGGCTTTTTCCCGGCGAAGGCTGTAGTCGGCTTCGGAAACGGAAGAATACATAAAAACTCCTTTCAAAAAAAAGAAGACCGTTCAATTTTTAGCCATTGAACGGTCCTTATGTTCCATCAGCGTAATGCTGATAACAAATCAATGATGCGGATTGCCTTGATGGCGTTGTCAATTTTTCCCGCCCTGGAAGACCTGAGATAGGGGCGAACCGCATTGAGAAGGGTCAAATCTCGGCTATGTGCTCCGCCGGAAAACCCGGAAAACAGGCTGACGGGATCTACCGTCCCCGCCGTTGGGAGTGCCGGCGTTTCGGGGAAAACAGGATCGCTGGAATCTACGGAATCGGAAGCGGATGCAGTAGTTCCATTTCCGGAAAGCCCCGCGGCAATTTCCCGAATTTTCTGTGCGGATTCGGGGTTACTTAAAATTTCGGAGATCTTGGAAAACAAATCAGCCATACCTTGCTCCTTCCCGATCAATCGATCCGATTGAGAAAATCGTGAAGCAAATGTTTCCCATGGGAAGAAGACAACACTCGCTTCAACAGTTCCGGATCGTTGATCACCCGCATTACGTTTGCCCAATCTTTTTCGTTCATGTTGGCGGTGATTCCTTTCAAGGAATCCTTCTTTCGGGCAAGCCGTTCCAATTTTGCAGTATCTTCCGCCGAAAGTGCACCCCGGGCGGCGGCAACGGCACGGGAAACGGCGGCATCGTTAGGAAAATCGGACATCATCGTCACACCTTTCCGTGTTATTTCATTTTCATTGTATGAACCCATTGACTTTTTTGCCAATCCGCGTTATAATAAAAGAAAAACACGGAGGAATCGGCTTGAAAATCCTTATTATCTCCGACACTCACGGAGAATACGCCTCGGCGTCGCGGATCATCCGACAGGAAAAGCCCGACCACGTCATCCATCTGGGAGACTGTCTGCGGGATGCGGAAGACCTTTCCCGGGAATTTCCTATTCTACCCATATGCAAGGTGCCGGGGAATAATGACTGGTTTTCCGACGAGCCGAAAGAAAAGGTGATTTCCCTGGGCGGAACGAAGATTTTCCTCTGCCACGGGCATACCACCGGGGTAAAATCCGGAACCGATGTACAGCTGGCAAAAGCATTACATCACCACTGTGCCGTTTCTTTATACGGACACACCCACAGACCTTTTCTGGCGGAAAATGAGGATATAATGCTCCTTAATCCCGGGTCTTTGACCTTTGGAGGAACCTACGCCGTGCTTACCTTATCTCCGGGGCAACCGCCTCAAGGAAAGATAAAAACCGATTTTTAAAAAGGAGACCAACCATGCTCAACTTTGAATTTTGCAGTCCTACCCGTTTTATTTTTGGGAAAAACACCGAGGGAAAAGCCGGGGAAATGGTAAAAAAATTCGGGGGAACGAAAGTTTTGATCCACTATGGTGGAGGTTCTGTGGTCCGCAGCGGACTTTTGGATCGGGTGAAAGAATCCCTGAAAAACGAAGGAATTGATTTTGTGGAATTGGGAGGCGTTCAGCCCAATCCCAGAAGCGGACTTGTATACCAAGGAATCGACCTGTGCCGGGAAGAAAAAGTGGACTTTATTCTGGCGGTGGGAGGCGGTTCGGTCATCGACTCAGCAAAAGCGATTGCTGCCGGCGTTTTGATGGAAGAAGATTTTTGGAATTATTGGGAAACAAAGAAACAAGTTTCTGCAGCTCTGCCCATCGGAACGGTTTTGACCATTCCCGCGGCGGGAAGTGAATCCTCCTACAACAGCGTTATTACCAACGAAAAAACCATGGTCAAGCGGGGAACCTCCGGAGATCCTCTCCGTCCTCGGTTTTCCATTCTCAATCCGGAACTGACCTTTACCTTACCTCAATGGCAGACCGCCAGCGGTGCTTCGGATATTATTGCCCACGTGTTGGAACGGTATTTTACCAACACTCCCGAAGTAGAAGTAACCGACCGGCTTTGTGAAGCTCTGCTTTTGACTATGGTAAAAGAAACCCCTCGAGTCATTGCCGATCCGGAAAATTACGAGGCCCGGGCAAATATAATGTGGGCGGGAGCTTTGGCACACAACAACGTGGTGGGGGTTGGCAGAGAACAAGACTGGTCCACCCACGCCATTGAGCATGAACTTTCCGCGTTGTACGACGTGACCCACGGGGCGGGACTTGCAGTGCTGTTCCCCGCATGGATGAAGTGGGCGTTGCCCCAGGACCCCAAGCGGTTTGCCACCATGGCTACCCGAATTTTTGGCATTGAAAACACCGGAGACGACACCCAAACGGGGCTTCTTGGGATTCAGGCCTGGAGAGATTTCTTTACTGCCATCGGTATGCCGGACAATCTGAAAGATTTGGGCGTAAAAGAAGAAGATCTGGACTATATGGCAAACCGACTGATGCTGAAAAAAGACGGAACAATAGGCAATTTCGTCAAACTGACTCCCGCGGACGTGGTGGAAATTTACAAGTCTTGTTATTGAATATAAAAACAAAAAAAGAATGCGGCAGCCTGTCGCATTCTTTTTTCTTTTTCGGGGAAACTGACGGTGTGAAAGGAGCTTATTATGGTATTTTTTACAGAACATTTTTCCGGTTTTTTGATCATGGCGGTTACCGGAACCGGTGCAATTCTGCTCCGAATAGCGGCAGAAAAATATGCAGAAAAACAAAAAGGGAAAAATCGGAGAAAAACCTTGGAATAATCAAGAAAACAGCCGATTTATAAATTGACCGAAATAGTCAAAATAGCCGGCTTTTTTGACCTCTTCTGTGGCAACGACGGGAACGGAATAGATCTCTTCTCCTTCAAATAAATATCGGGCAGACCCCACCACCTGCCCCACGGAAACGGGGGCTTGCAAGGATTCTTCTACCGTAATCTCCAAAGAAATTTCAGAAGTTTTGGTTTTCTTTACAACCACGCATAAATCTCCCTCGGCGGCAACCGAAACGGCGTCGGTTTTCCCCCGAAGAACAGGAATATCCGCAAGTTCTCCCACGGTGCGGCGAACAAGGGTATATCCGGCAAAACCATAATCCAAAAGGGAGGCGGCGGAAGCAAATCTTCCTTTGCTGGTCTCTCCTCCCAAAACGACGGCGATCAGCGACATTCCGTCCCGGGTTGCGGTGGCGGAAAGGCAATGCCCGGCAGCGTCCGTATATCCGGTTTTCATACCGGTAATTCCGTCGTACGTTTTCAGCAGTTTATTGGTGTTGGCAAGACCAAATCCTCCGTCCCGCAACGTATCCATCCAGATGCCGGTATAATCCAAAATGTGGGGGTGTTTAAGCAATTCCCGAGTAAAGAGAGCTACGTCGTAAGCACAGGTATAATGATTGTCGTCGGGAAGTCCGCAGGGGTTTACAAAATTGGTGTTTTCTGCCCCCAATTCAGCGGCACGTTCGTTCATTTTTGCCACAAAAGCAGGTTCGCTTCCCGCCAAATATTCCCCCAATGCCACCGCCGCATCATTCGCAGAATTAACGGCAACGGATTTTAGCAGATCCCGGAGAGTCATGGTCTCCCCTACCTCCAGATAAATCTGAGTTCCGCCGTAAGAACAGGCATTTTCCGAAGCGGTTACCGGATCATCCTCGGTTGCTGCCCCGGAATCCAAAGCTTCCATCACCAAAAGCATGGTCATTACTTTTGTCACGCTGGCGGGATAAAGCCGATCTTTGCTTTGAGCTTCGTATAAAACCGTTCCCGTCTCGGCCTCCATGAGAATTGCCCCCTTGGCATCCAGATTCAACTCTCCTGAAGCGGCAACGGATCCCCCCACCGCCCCCGCAGGCACTTCTGCGGCAGAAAATGCCCCTGCAAGACCAAACAAGAAAACTCCCATCAGAACCAGGCAAACAAGCCGTTTGAACATAATTCATTCCTCTCTTTGTCAAAAAAAATATCCTCATCTCAACGTATGAGATGAGGACGGGTTTTATTCGGATTATTCCCCTGGATCTTCTTGCGAATTTTCTGCAGAAACCTCCGGTTTGGATTCTTGCACGGGAGAAGCAACATACCGCAAAAGAACCGGATAGATCAAGGAATTGGACACGTACGCCAAGAAAGTAAACGCCAAAAAGAGAGGTAGAGGGAGTACCAAAATATCAAACAGGAAAAACAGCAAAACATACAACGCCAACACCAGCAAAAGCACAAGATTTCGCCAAAGTTGGGTAAGAGCGAGGATCACGCTGTTTCGAATCAACTGCTTTACCGAAAGATCAAAAGATACCATCATGGGATAGATATAAAAAGACCCAAACATCAAAAGATATCCAAAAATAAAAATGACGACCACAGCCACGGTGCGGAAGGTAGAAGAAACGTTAAAAGAACCGTCCGTCCAACTGAAAAAAGATCCAACCAACAAGGCACCCACGCCTAGCTGGATTAGTCCGACGATAATACCTTGTTTGAAATGTTCTTTGCATTTTTCAATAAAATCGGAGAAAAAGTCCACAGGTTTTGCCTGGGAAAAATTCCGACAAACATAGTTCATCGCGGCAGTGGCAGGTCCGATGGTAATCAAGGGAATGCACGCCAAGAGATAAATTACGTTTAAAAGAACCAACTGCCAGAACCGGTGAATCAACTCGGTAAAAAAGCGTTTGATGGGGCTTTCCGACGCAACATCTTGCTTGGTGACGCCCTTGCCCTCTTTATTGAAATTGAAAAAGATGCCCAAAATAATCCCTCCGAATTTGTGTTCTATTCATTATAACAAATTCCAGAGCAACTGTCAAGCAAAACCGTCGATTTGTACCGAATTTTCCGTATTTTCCGTATTTTATAAAAGATCCCGAATTCCTGACAGGATCAACGGAGACAAAAACAAATCCCAAAGCAATACAAAAGAAGAACATTGGATGATAACCAAGGAACGTAAAAAATAGCCTTTTAAACGATGAAAAAAGGGCGTTGCATCTCCCGAAAACCCGCAGAACAAGAGAAAGGATTGGGGAATTGCATCCCGTGCCGCCCGAATCAGTAACAAACACTCCCCTGCCGCCGAAGGAAACAGGCACAAGCCCAGGGGTAAGAATCCCTTTGCACCGTATACCGCCAAAAACAGACCGGCAGAATATCCCAGACCATAGCATTTATAAAAAATCAAAGGAAGAATCGCCAACCATCCGAAGAAAAAAACGCCGCATAAAAAAACGGCAATTACATACATAGGACCCGTTTCCAATCCACGAAGCCAATTCGTCCCAAGATCGGAGGATAGGTATTGAGTTACCAGAGTTTCGTCTGCACCGCCTCCCAACAATACCGTTAAAATCCCCGACAGGTAACCGGCAAAGACCGTGACCGAAGCCGCGATGAAAGATATTTTTGATTTCATGAAAATTCCCGTCCTTTCTTTTTCTCCCCATCCACGTTGAGGACAGCCCTAAAACAAGATATGACACGCAAAAAAAGAATATACACGGAAAGAGAAAGGGTTCTGTTATAAAAAAGTCCGGAAAAATAAAAAAAAGAGAAAAAAACCCCTTGACAAATGAAAAAAAATGTGGTATACTTACTCCGTTAACTTCGCCGGTGTGATGGAATTGGCAGACGTGCGGGACTCAAAATCCCGTGGTAGCGATACCGTGTGGGTTCGACCCCCACCACCGGCACCATAAGAAAGACCGCATTTATCTTACCGATAGATGCGGTCTTTTTTTGTTCCTGTTCTTTTTGTTGACAAACAAGACTCTCTATGTTATAATGAAAATAGGTGAGTACACGAAAATGTAACATCATATTTGTGATGATTTAAAGGAGGCAATCCTATGAAACAATTCTTCCGATTGAAAGGAATCTGTTTGTTTCTGGCATTGATGATGGTTTTTATCCTGACGGCGTGCGGAAATGCTGCCCCGGACACCGACAGTTCTTCCCAGAATCAATGGGAAACGGATTCTTCCCAATCCAATCATGAAAGTTCGGAATCTGCCACCGACGGCAGTACGCAATCCAACACCACGGAAACAAGCACAACCGAACGTGGGGAGAATGATACGTCCGATACATCCTCCACGCACACGTCATCGAAAAACTCCAATACGTCCACTAACGTTACGGACAGCGGAACAAACTCCTCAAGCACGACCACCGATACAGGAGAAAAAAACACGTCCACATCCACGACCACGTCTACTCCGAGACCTACGGTGAATACGGATATTTCTCCCATCAAGCCGGAAAACTATTACGGAAGAACGTGGCTTCTTTCCCAGCCAAACGGGAAAACATTGGTGCAAGAATACGATGCTTTGGCGGTAGGAATTGAAAATTTGGCGTCGGAAATCACCTTTAACAACCAACTGACCGAACAGCAGTTTTATACAATCCTGAACTGCTATCGTGCCGATTATCCCCAACATTTTTGGCTGGCAAACGAAGATCATTCCTATTCTCTGTTGGAGGGGAAGGTTATTTCGTTTCTTCCCGCCTACACCATGAACGCCGCAACCAAAACGGCGGAGCAGAAAAAATTTAACGATGCGGTCAACGGCATTCTTTCCGGCATCAACAAGAATATGACCCAATTCGAAATCGAAAGAACCATTCACGATCGACTGATTCTTTCCTGTACCTATGAAAATTCCGATCATGCCCACGATGCCTACGGAGCGTTGGTAACAAAACAAGCAGTTTGCGAAGGATATGCCCGTGCCTTTGAACATCTTTGCCGAAGCGTGGGAATCCAGACGCTGTTCGTCAGCGGAATGTCCTACAATCCCAACTCGGGGCAACAAGAAAACCATGCTTGGAACATCGTTATGATTGACGGACAATACTACCACACCGATCCCACCTGGGACGATGCGGGAGAACCCAAAGAAGGCGAAATCCACTACGCTTGGTTTGACGTTACCACCCAACAAATTCTGGAAGATCACCAACTGATCCAGGAAGGATACGCCTACCCCAACTGCACCGCAACCGGGGCAAACTACTACAAGCAAAACCAAATGGAAGTATCTTCGTTGACGGTGGACAACGTTCTCGGAGCGATGAAAAAACAAGGAAACGTCTACGTGTTCCACAGTTACGTACAGTCCATGACCGACCCTGAGAGTTGGTTCTCCCAACATACAGAAACATTGGCAACACGGCTGGGATTGAACGGTTATTCCTGCACGATACAGGTGACCGGTCACGACATACTGTTCACCATAACACAACCCTCTTAAAGGAGAAGAATCCCCGGAATTTTAAAAATTCCGGGGTTCTTTTTTATTGGAATAATTCTACGTGATTCAGCTGATATTTTGCAATCAATTCTTCCGCTTGACGGAAGGCACAATCGATGTCTTTTGCACTGTGACAGTCAGAAGAAACAATGACTTTAGCACCGTGTTTCCCCAAAAACTCCAACATCGCCTCGGAGGGGTAGGGAGTGGTGCGATACCCTCGGGAAATGGCACCGGTGTTAATTTCAAAAATTTTCCCCGCCTCAATTAACTGCAACGCCGCCTTTTGCCATGCTGCAATATAGCGAGGAGTTGCGAGGAAAACGGGAGGATATTTTTCATCAAATTTGGAAATCAAATCAAAATGCCCGATAAAGGAAACCAGGTCATCCTTTGCATAAGACGCCACCAGGGCATAATAATCTTCCGCCAAACCGTCCGGGTCTCCCCCGTAATAATCTCGAATGGAATCCAGGAGAAGTTGAGGAGAGTTATCCATTTCGATATAGTGTCCGTCTTTTTCTACCCAATGCACCGAACCGAGATAATAGTCCAACCCGTGGGGAACGGGAATTGCTAAAGCATCCTGCTCCAATCCCACGTAGACTTTTATTTTTCCCTCATATTTTTTTTGCAATTCCCGGAGGGTTTGCAGGTATTCTTCCCACCGGGAGGCGGGGATACTCCATTCGGGGGCAAACTCCGTATAGGCATGGTCTGTAAAACCAATGGAATGAAACCCTTTTTGCAAGGCGGCTTGAATCATCTCTTCCGGAGAATCATTTCCGTCGCTGAAGTGAGTATGGGTATGGTAACTGTACCGTATCATAATCCTTCTTCTTTCTTTTCTTTATTCGGTTCTCAATGCCACAACGGGGTCTTTTTTCGCCGCAGATCGAGAGGGGATAATTCCTGCAAACAGAGTAAGAATCACGCTAATAGAAACCAAAATCAACGCCGCGGGAATGGGGAGAACGGCTTTCAGATTGGCAATCCCTGTCAAGGCGTTCATCACAAGGTTAATGGGGATACACAAAAGATAGGTAACCCCAACCCCAATCATTCCCGACGTAAAGCCGATAATCATGGTTTCCGCATTAAACATACTGGAGACATTTCGCTTGGAAGCCCCGATAGCACGGAGAATCCCAATTTCCTTCGTTCGTTCCTGAACGGAGATCAAAGTGATGACCCCGATCATAATGGAGGAAACGATCAGAGAAATGGCAACGAATGCAATTAAAACGTAGGTGATGGCATTGATAATTGTCGTGATGGACGACATCATGATCCCCACGTAGTCGGTGTAACGAATCTGGGAAAGTTCGTCTACAGATTCGTTATATTCCGCAATTACATCTTCAATTACGTCTTTATTTTCAAAGGACGAGGCGTAGAGATTCACCGAGGCAGGATCACCCAAGTCGATTCCGCCGAGTTTCAGGAGATTTTCTTCATAAGACGATTCGGAAAAGACCAGGACTTCTTCATAATACAAGGCACATTGGTCGGTGGTATAGCCGGGCAGAGCAAGATCCAGGGCGGCGGCCTGCATGACGGGATCCATCGCTGCCAACTGCTGTTTTACAGCGGCGGCGTATTGCATCTTGACTCCTTCTGCCACCATTTCCCGGTACAGTTCGGTCAATTCTTCCTCTTTCATAGAAGAAAGATATTGAGAAACGTCATCTCCGTTCATTCCCATTTGCTGGGTCAACGCTTGCAACATGGTCTGTTCCATGGTTTCCCTGGTAACACCGTTCATGGCTTGCGTTACGGCATTTTGCAGATATTCTTCCGAGGGAATGGACATGATCTTCACGTAAGCTTCGGCTTTGCCGGTTTGATTCAGACCGGCAATATAATTCCGAAATTCCGTTTCTTTTTCCCCATCCGTCAATTTTCCGGTGGTTTCTTTGAAAGGAAGCCCGGTAAAGATATCTGTATGCGATTCCTGTTTTTGAGATTGAATCGCGGCAGAATCGCCGGTTTTTTCAATAATAAGTTCCGTCAACGCTTTTGTATAACCGATGGAACCGCTCAACATCGTGGAGGTTGCGGTTTCGCTGGGACGGATAATGCCGCTGACCTTCAACGTCATGGCATTATCGTACAAGTACCGAAGACCTGCATCGGTTTCCCGAAGATCGGTATAAAGTCCGGATTTTTCGTCCAAAACGTAGCAATCGGAATTGAGAATTACTTTAAATTCCATTTCCATTAATTCGTCGTAAGACCAGGATTTTTGCTGAATTTCCAGCTCTCCCCCGTCGATGACAGCGTCGAACATAGCGTCAATGGTTTCTTTGGATTCCAACCCCAAAGCGTATAAAGTCAGATCGTCCAATTCGTTGTTTTTATCCACCACAAGAACAATTTCATTCGCTTGGTTGGGCCATTCGCCGTGAATCACGTCGTACTGATTCTTTAGAACGGGACTGATAAGACTTCCGTCTTTCCCGGACAGCATTTCTGTCCACAATTTCATGGAAGATCCGCCGGAAAAAGAGGTCAGGGAGGACATAGAAGAAGTTCCGCCCATCCCCATCATGCCGGTCATATCCATGCCGAAGTTTTCCGCCATGGCTTTAGAGAGCAATTCCCGGGTGTCAGAATAAAGGATGGTTCCATCCACGTTTTTCGTATAAACCAAAAGATCCAAGTCGTAGGTATACTGCACCCCGGAAAGGGCTTCTTTTAAGCCCGAGGCATCGTCTTCGTCGGACAGACGGGTGTCAATATATTCTTTAAAAGATCTTAGGTCATTTTCCGTAGTTTCCAGATTGTTCATGGCATTGATCATCTCGAACAACACCGATTGAGAATAAACCGCGTCTCTGTCGTGATTTTCTCCGGAACCGTCCGCCATGCCCATAAAGGTTTCCATCAGCGTAGTCAAGTCTACGTTTGTGGCTTCGATGGTCAAAGGATAGGACGACAAAGTTTCTTCCTGCACCGCGTTAATATAAATGGTCATCCCTTGGGATACGGCGTAGATCAGGGCGATGCCGATAATCCCGATAGAACCGGCAAAGGAGGTAAGCAAGGTTCTACCCTTTTTGGTAAGAAGATTTCTCAAAGACAGAGAAAGGGCGGTAAAAAAAGACATGGACGGCTTTTTTACCTTTTTCTTTTTCTCCGATTTCTTGTCGGGTTGTTCCACCGATTCCATAGTATAGGGAGCCGTATCGTCGGTCACTTTCCCATCCAACAAACGGACGATGCGAGTAGCATACTGATCGGCAAGTTCCGGGTTGTGCGTTACCATAATAACCAGCCGGTCGTGGGCAATTTCCTTCAACAGTTCCATGACCTGAACACTGGTTTCAGAATCCAAAGCACCGGTAGGTTCGTCCGCAAGAAGAATTTCAGGATCGTTAACCAAAGCACGGGCAATCGCAACCCGCTGCATTTGTCCTCCGGACATTTGGTTGGGGCGTTTTTTCAGCTGATCGCCTAAACCCACTTTTTTCAAAGCTTCCACAGCTCTGGCACGACGTTCTTTTTTGGAAACGCCGGAAATGGTCAATGCCAGCTCCACATTGTTCAGCACCGTTTGATGGGGAATGAGGTTATAACTTTGAAAAACAAATCCAATGGAGTGATTCCGATACGCATCCCAATCGGCATCTTTGTATTTTTTTGTAGAAATTCCATTAATAGACAAATCCCCATCGGTATATTGATCCAGACCTCCGATAATGTTCAAAAGAGTGGTCTTTCCGCAACCGGAGGGACCGAGAATTGCCACAAATTCGCTTTTGCGAAATTCTAAACTGACCCCTCGAAGAGCCGCCACTTTATCGCCGCCGGCGGGGTATTCTTTTATGATGTTTATTAAGCGTAACATAAGATCGACCTTTCAAGAATAATTCGTATTTTATATATTATCATATTTTTTCCATTTTTTCAATGGGAAAAACGACGAATTTTTGTTTTTACACAAAAAAGTTATTTTCTGACCGAAATTCCCAACCCTCTTGACAGATCTTGCTTTGTCGTTTATAATAGAGACAGATTTTGGAAAGGGAGAAAAACGCATGGCAAAGTATCACGCCGCAAGCGACGACGAGAAGTTGTTGATTGCCCGAATATGCGACGCCGGTCGGCTGGCAGATAAGCGGAATTGTCCCGTGTTTACGGATTTTCTCTCTCCCTCCCAACAAATTCTTGCAAAAGAAACCGCGAAAAACATCGGAAATACAGAATTTCAATTATGGGGCGGTTACGAAAATGCAGAACGCAGAATGGGCGTATTTATCCCAAATCGATTTGCAGAAGCGGCTTTTCCCATTACGGTGCTGGCACTAAAAACCCGAGGAGAATATCCCACCCATCCGGAAATTTTAGGAGCATTGACGGGACTTGGGGTGCGACGGGAAAAGATCGGTGACATTTTAGCATCGGCTCAACCGCCAAAAATTTTATGCGATTCTTCCCTGGCGGATTTTTTAAAAGAGAACTTCACAAAGGCAGGGCGAAAAGCCTTTCACCTGGAAGAATGCGACTTGGGAGAAGTCCCGGAAGCGGAGCATACGGTAAAGACTTTCACCGTCCCCTCGCTGCGGCTGGATTGCGTAGCGGCGGAAGGCTTCGGCATGGCTCGAACAAAAATGACCGAACTGATAAAAAAAGGCGGGGCTTCCGTAAACTGGACTGAGACCGACTCTCCCTCCGACTCCATACAAGAAGGAGATACCGTTTCCATACGGGGACAAGGGCGGTTGGTTATTTCCGAAATTGGCGGACACAGTAAAAAAGATCGAATTTTTGTGACAGTAAAACGATATACCCGAAAATAACAGGACGGAATAACTATGCTTGAAAAACTGCAAGAAATTGAACAAAATTATATGCAAAACGAGGAACTGCTCTGTGATCCCTCGGTTCTTTCCGATCCGAATCGGCTTCGGGAAATTACCAAAAAGCAAAAGCAGACGGAAGAACTGGTGGAAGAATATCGCCGTTGGAAGAAATTAAAACAACTGTTAGACGAAGCGGAAGAATTGATGGACGGCGACGATGCAGAATTAAAAGCCTTGGCAAAAGAAGAATGGTTAGATACAAAAGATCAAATCAAACAAGCGGAAGAAAACCTGAAAATTTTGCTGATTCCCAAAGATCCCGACGATGAAAAAAGCGTTATTCTGGAACTTCGTGCAGGTACGGGAGGCGAAGAAGCGGCATTGTTTGCCGGATCGCTTCTTCGCATGTATTCCATGTATGCGGAAAAGAAAGGGTTTAAAGTCGAAATCCTTTCCGTAAACGAAACCACCTTGGGAGGAATTAAAGAAGCGGTGCTTTCTCTGGACGGCACCGGTGCCTTTGGACGGATAAAATTTGAAAGCGGTGTTCATCGAGTACAACGGGTGCCGGAAACCGAGTCTCAAGGACGGATTCAAACGTCGGCGGCAACGGTAGCGGTTCTTCCCGAAGCGGAAGAAGTGGACGTACAAATTGATCCCAAAGATCTTTTGATTGAATCTCACCGTTCCGGGGGTGCGGGCGGTCAACACGTAAACAAAACCGAATCTGCCATTCGCATTATCCATCTTCCCACGGGAATCGCGGTGGATTGCCAAGACGAACGAAGCCAACACAAAAATAAAGACAAAGCCATGAAAATTCTACGTTCCCGGATTTTGGAACAAAAACGGGCGGAGCAGGAATCGAAAATTACTTCGGCACGAAGATCCCAAGTAGGATCGGGGGATCGAAGCGAACGAATCCGTACCTATAATTTCCCCCAAGGACGGGTAACCGATCACCGTATCGGATTGACACTGTACAAGATTCAATCCATTATGGATGGAGATTTGGACGAATTGATTGATGCCCTGATCACTGCCGAACAGGCGGAAAAGTTACGGGCAAACGGAGAAGAATAAATGAAACAATATCAAACCATTCTTTTCGATTTGGACGGAACCCTGACCGATCCGGGAGTGGGCATTACAAAGTCCGTGGAATATGCCTTGAACCGTTATGGGATCACCGTAAACGACCGGTCGGAGTTGTATCCCTTTATCGGACCGCCTCTGGTAGACTCTTTTATGAAATATTACGGATTTTCCAAGAAAAAAGCGTTTGAAGCGGTGGACGTATACCGGGAATATTTCCGCGAGACGGGGTTGTTTGAAAACGAAGTTTATTCCGGTGTTCCGGAGCTTTTGAACGCCCTAAAAACCGCGAAAAAGACGCTGCTGATCGCCTCCTCCAAGCCGGAAGAATTCGTATTTACCATTTTGAAACATTTTAACTTACTGCAATATTTCGACTTTGTGGGCGGGGCTTCCATGGACGAAACGCGAGCAAAGAAAGAGGACGTTTTGCGATACGTTTTGGAAAAAGCAAACGTGGACCCCGCAAAAGCAATTATGGTAGGGGATCGGAAATTTGACGTGGAGGGAGCTCACGCCTTTGGCTTGGACGCCGTCGCTGTCACCTACGGTTACGGAAGTTTGGAAGAATTGACAGAGACAAAGGCGGAATATTTGGCAAATTCGCCCCAAGAAATTCTCTCGATTCTTACAACAAAATAAAAAGGAAGGGAGACCGATGTTCGGTCTCCCTTATTTATTATTACTGAAGTTTGTAGTCAAAATCTTCCAGCTCTGCCGAACCGTAATCATCAACAGAAACTATAGCGGTAAAAGTATAACTATCTTCATATTTTCCGTAAGCGTCATACGTAAAAAGCTGACCTTTCAAAACAACTTTTCCGTCACTTCGAGTAGTTTTTGAACCAATTTTATACTTTGTTCCATCGCCGCTAAAGGGATATCTTTGTGAAATTTTATACAACGCTTCATCTTCTGCGATATCTTCTTTTTCGCTCTCTGTCAAAATTTTCGGAGAATACGAATATGAAGGAGAAGAACTATGAGAACTATCATCACACGCAGAGAAACACAGGGCAAGACCGCACATTAAAACCACTAACAATAAAATCGAAACTGTTTTTTTCATTTTAAATTCTTTCCTTTCGTTTTGACATTTAGTAAATGTCATTTATGTGCACATTATAGCATATAATAAAAGAAATGTCAAGCACTAAATGTCAAATTGGGAGAAAAAAATGTTTATAAATAAAACAAAGAGCGGAAAAAATAACGTTTGCGGTGAAAATATTGCAAAATTCCGCACCGAATTAAACCTTTCACAACGGAAACTTGCCGACCGATTACAAGTGATTGGTCTAGATGTAGATAAAAACGCAATTCAACGAATGGAATCGGGGCAACGATTCATTACGGATATTGAACTTATTTATCTTGCAAAAGCATTGAACCGCCCTATTTTGGAGCTGTTTGATTTTCATGCAGTAGACTGTAAATAATAAAACGAGGTGCATACCACAAGTGTGATATGCACCTTAATTTTTTATTTCTCACGATGCAGAATTGCATCGGGCTTTGGCTTTTCTTTCGGTTTCTTTCTTTTCTCCTGAAAAGAAAGAAACAACGTTCTTCCACACAAAACTAACCTACTTCTGCTTGCTGAGCCATTCCTTGTGGCGGCGGGCGGAGTCCCGTTTGGGTTTGGTGAACCACAACAGAATCAGGCAACCACCGACCAGAATGGCGATAAACATCATCAGAAGTCCTACGGAAATATCGTTGGCTTTGAATTGGGACCACATGGTCAAAACCGCGTCGTTCCGATCCCCGAAGTCACGCATGATAAAGCAACGGTCTACCACTTCTTTTTCGGGATATTGGGCGGAGAACTGACGTCCGATTTCTGCCGTCTGAACCAAAACTTTCCCGTCCTCGGTATAATAATCTTCGGACAGGGTTCCGTCGAAATAATAGGTCAGATCCACGGTATATTCCCCTTCGTCGTCCCCGTACCAATCCTGAATCAAATCAAAGATTTCATCTCCGGCAACGATGCTGGTATATCCAATAAATTCCATATTCCGAGCCGCAACGGTAGGCTGACAGAGATAGTTGACGAAATCCTGGGCCAATTCGGTGTTAGCACCCTTGGGCATAACCCAACCATCGAACCAAACCGAGCCGCCGTCCTCGGGGACGGAGAAGTTGAGGATTACGCCGTCTTCTTCCTCCGCAAGATCCATGGAATAGACTGCGTCTCCCGACCAAGCCTGATTGATGTCGATCTTACCCGAAACGATATCGCTCTTGCCACTGTCCACTTCCAGACCGTAAATGTTCTGCTTCAGGGATTTCAACGCGGCACCTGCGGCGGCGATGGTGGCGTCGTCGGTGCGATTCATCAAATTGCCAAGGGCGGTGCGATATTCCTGCAAGGTTACGCTGCCGTTATCCAGCCGCTGATTCCAAGAGGCGATTTCGTCTTTATATGCAAAGACCACCGCGGGAATGTAGGCGTCCCGGACGGAATCTTTGATGGTGATGCGGTTTTGGTAATCCGAATCCCACAGAATATCCCAAGATCGGGTATCTTCCGGGTCAACGGCGGAGGGATTGTAGATAATGCCAACCGTTCCCCACATATAGCCCACGGAATAGGCCTCAAAGCCGTTCTCTTCAAAGACCTGCTTGATGTAGGGAGAAGCGTATCGATTATAATTTTCCAACTTGGAATAATCAAACTTTTCCAGAGCTATATTGTCGTCGGTACCGTTTTCCGTAGCAGCGATCATTTTTTGGATCACGTAATCGGAGGGACAAACAAGATCGTACTGGGATTTCCCTGTTTTGAGGGTGTTGAGCATGGTCTCGTTGGTCTCGAACGTATCGTATTGCACGTTGACTTTTACGCCGGTGCGAGCATAATAATCGTTTGCCCAATCTTCCATAACGGAGGGAACGACTTTGGTGCCATTTTCATCGGTACCGTCGTCGATGTAATCCTGCCAGTTATAGACCCGCAAAGTTACTTCTGCGGCAGAAAACGTCATGCCGGCAGCGGAAAACAGGGACAAAAACAACGAAAAAAATAGGAGTAAAGACAGAATCTTTTTCATCGTTTGCCACGCTCCTTTCCTTTCCGGTTGCGAAGATTTATGACGATTAAGAAAATCAGAGCCACCACAAAGATCAGAGTGGTCAACGCCCGAAGCGTGGGAGGCAACGTTCCCTTTTTGCTGGTAACCCCGTAAACGTAGGTGGAAAGCGTGGTAAAGGACGTATCCCGTGTAAAGGCGGTGATGATATAATCGTCCAAAGACAAGGTAACAGACAATAAAAACCCGCTGAAGATCCCCGGCATAATTTCGGGAAGCACAATTTTACGGAGAGCCTGGGAGGGCTTGGAGCCAAGATCCAAAGCGGCTTCGTAAATATTGGGGTCCATCTGTTGTAGTTTAGGATTGATACTCAACACCACGAAGGGCAGCGTGAGAACCACGTGTCCGATCAACAGAGTGATAAAGTTAAACTGTACGCCAAAATACACAAACAAAACCGTCAAGGAAAGGGCGGTTACGATTTCCGCATTCATAATGGGAATTTGGGAAACCCCTTCCAAGGCGTTTTTCATCTTTTTTCCGCTGTAGTGAATGCCGATGGCACCGGCAGTTCCAAGCACGGTGGAAACGGCGGCGGAAGCAAGGGCAACGATGATGGTATTGACCACGGCGGTAACGATTTCTTTGTTCTTAAATAAATCGGGATACAAATCCAAAGAAAATCCCGTCCAAGAGCCGATAACCTTAGCTTCCGTAAAGGAAAATACCATTAAGACCAAGATGGGAGCGTACATCAAAAAGAGCATAATACCCACGTAAAGACGGGCAAGGATACGGGTAGATTTTTTCACAGCATCGTACCTCTGACATCGTCTTCTTTCTGTACGTTCTTGGTAGCGAACATACCCACGGCAATCAAAAGCAGCATGACCATCGCCACGATACTGCCCATGTGCCACAAGCCCTGATCAAAATACAACTGAATGCTGTTTCCGATCAATGATAATTTCCGTTCCCCCATAACGTCGCTGATAACGTAAGACGACATGGTGGGCATAAAGACCATGGTTGCCGCCGAAACAATGCCGGGGGCAGTCATGGGAAGAATCACTTTTACAAAAGTCTGCAAGGGACGGGCACCCAGATCGGAGGAGGCTTCGATCTGACTGTAGTCCAACTTGGTCATGGTGGTATACAGGGGAAGGATCACGAAAGGCAAATAGTTGTAAACCATACCGATCATGGTGCAAATATAGGGGTGTTCCCCGCCGTTCAACCCAAGCCAATACAGAAGATCACGGGTAGCGGCGGTACGGAGAACGAAATTGATCCACATAGGCATGATAAACAGAAGCATCATGACTCCGGGCATTTTCATATCCCGATGGGCAAGAAAATACGCTACGGGATAGCCGATCAAAAGGCAGATAACCGTATTTGCAGCTCCGATGATAAAGGAAACGAGAATGGTATTGATATTGGAGGCACTCCCAAACAAGGAGGTAAGGTTATTGAACGTAAAATTCCCTTGGGAATCGGTAAAGGCATACCCGAGAATCAACACCAGGGGAATAATCACAAACAAAACCATAAACACCGCGTAAGGAAAGGCGAGCCATTTACGGGTGAATTTAATTCTTGACATACTTCGACGCCTCCCCACGCAGTTTGAGACGGATTTTGTCCGCGGGGATATTAACCGAAACCCGGTCGTCTTCGTTCCAGGTGTATTCCGTATCCACCACGAAATCTTCGTCGTCTTCGGTGCGGATAATAACCTGGTAGTGGTTGCCCAGATAGATCATGGAAACAATCTTTCCGCAAACAACACCGCCGTCTTCGTTGTCAATAATTTCGATATCGGGGAATGCCACGTCGGCAAAAACGTCGGCGTCTTTGAAATCATATTTTTTACCGTCGGGAGCAATCACGTATCCCTCTTCGTCCAATTTGGAACCGGGAATAAGCTGCGTTACGTCGCAATCAAATGCACCTCCGGCGATGATGACCCGGTTATCGTTGTCGATATAGGCATCGTCGTAAACGTTGGAGAGCATCTCTTTTTTCATGATATGGATCAGATCGGGGGCAATATTGACCCCCACGGGGATCCCGGTCTCCATGCTTTCGGTGGATTGAATGGTGACCTCGTTGCGTCCCACCATCATGATGTATTCGTAGTGAATGCCCTTGAATACTTTTTGAGTCAAAATACCGTCGATCATACCCTTGCCCGGCTCGGCAAATTTTACGTCTTCGGGGCGGACGACTACGTTGACCTTTTCGTTGGCGGGAAAATCGTCAACGCACTCAAAAATATGATTCAAGAAACGAACCTTACGGTTGCCCATATAGGTGCCTTCGTACAGATTGCTTTCGCCGATAAAGTCGGCAACAAAGGCATTTTTCGGCTCGTTATAAATATCTTCGGGGGTACCGATCTGCTGAATGCAGCCGTCTTTCATGACCACAATGGTGTCCGACATGGTCAACGCTTCTTCCTGGTCATGGGTAACGTAAATAAAGGTAATGCCCAATTTCCGGTGCATTTCCTTTAGTTCCAACTGCATCTCTTTCCGCATCTTCAGGTCCAAGGCACCCAAAGGTTCATCCAGTAGCAGGATTTGAGGTTCGTTGACAATGGCACGGGCGATGGCAATACGCTGTTGCTGACCGCCGGACAGGGTAGTAATATCCCGCCATTCAAATTCTTCTAGGTCGACGATCTTCAAGGCTTCGGTTACCTTTTTCGAAATTTCAGCCTTGGTCAGTTTGCGGTATTTGGTAATTTTATTTCCGTTACGATCGGTAGTTTCGTAGGGAATCCGCTTCAACTTCAACCCAAACGCCACGTTATCGTACACGTCCAAATGAGGGAACAATGCGTACTTTTGGAAGACCGTATTGACCGGTCGTTCGTAAGGAGGAAGTACGGAAATATCTTCCCCGTTCAAAAGAATTTTCCCCTCGGAGGGATGCTCAAACCCGGCAATCATCCGTAGGGTTGTGGTCTTTCCGCATCCGGAAGGACCGAGGAACGAAACAAATTCGCCTTTTTTTACGTAGAAATTAAAATTTTCTACCGCGGTGGTTTCATTGTAGACCTTTGAAACTCCTACCAGTTCAATGATGACATTTTCCTTTTTCATGTTCACCACTCCAAAAAAAGAATTTTGCTTCTTTCAATCCTTTCTTCGCCGCAGTATTGAATAATCCTTCGTCCTTTTGGCTGCGTTTCCAAGAGTGATATTATATATATAATATCGCTCTTCCAACTATATTTTTAAGTAAGCAACATAAGAGTACCATCTATCTATGACAAAACAATGTCAAATAGACAAATTTTTTCGCTCGTTTTGTCAATTTTTTCACCTCAAGCCCCAGAAAATCCCAGCAAAGGTTTTTCCCGAAACAAAAGAACCTTTGCTTTCGAGAATTTCCCCAAATTTTCCGCTGTGATTTGTGAATTTAATATTACATTCTTAAAAAACGCTTGCATTTTCGAAAAAACTGTGCTATACTATCTCGAGGAAATTGTTTTCCCCAACTTAATATATGTACCCGTAGCTCAGCTGGATAGAGTGTCAGACTCCGACTCTGAAGGTCGAAGGTTCGAATCCTTTCGGGTACGCCAGATAAAACCTCGTCTTTGGACGAGGTTTTACAACTGAAATTTATAACTTTTCATAAAAAGGAAGTATCAATTATGGCAACTACTCTGTTAGCCGTTTCCATCGCCCTGTTGGCAGGATTGTTAATGACTCGGCTGTTCAAACCTTTGAAATTGCCCTCGGTTACTGCATATCTGATTGCAGGCGTGTTGGTAGGTCCCCACTTTTTGGGCATGCTCCATCAAGAAGGGATCGGCTTTACCTCCCACGAAGGGCTGGAAGGCTTTGCCCTGATTTCCGAAGTTGCTCTGGGATTTATCGCCTTTTCTATTGGCAGTGAATTCCGGGTATCCGAACTGAAAAAGACCGGAAAACAGGCGACGATCATCGGGATTTTCCAAGCCTTGGTGGCCACGTTGTTTGTAGATTTGGCATTGTACGGACTACATCTTTTGATGCCGGAAATTCTCCCCCTTCCCACGGTATTGGTTTTGGGGGCCATCGCAACGGCAACCGCTCCGGCGGCGACGTTGATGGTGGTTCGGCAGTATAAAGCAAAAGGACCTTTGACAAAGTTACTGCTGCCCATCGTTGCCTTGGACGACGCAGTAGGGCTTGTGGTTTTTGCCGTATCCTTTGGAATCGCAAGAGCCTTGGCAAGCGGATCGGTGGATTTGATTTCCATTCTGGTAAATCCCCTGGTGGAAATTGCGGCATCCCTGATTCTCGGGGCTATTATGGGTGTGATCTTGACCTATTTGGAAAAACTGTTTAATTCCAACACCAACCGTTTGAACCTGACCATCGCATTCGTTTTTATTACCGTTTCTCTTGCAATGATCGATTTCCACGTAGGGCCTGTACATATTCAGTTTTCTTCCCTGCTGGTCTGCATGATGTTGGGAACCGTATTCTGCAACATTTGTCCTTTGTCCCACGATCTGATGGAACGGGCAGACAAATGGACCTCTCCCATGTACGCGTTGTTTTTCGTGATCAGCGGTGCGGAATTGAATCTGAACATTTTAACAAACGGATTCGTCGTTCTTGCCGGTGTAGTTTATATCATTACTCGATCTGCCGGTAAATATTTGGGAACTTTGGGAAGTGCAAAACTCACCAAGTGCCAACCTCAAATTTGCAAATATTTGGGAATTACCCTATTGCCTCAAGCGGGCGTTGCCTTGGGAATGTGTACCATTGCCGCCTCTACCCCGGAATTGGGGGCGAGCGGACCGATCATTCGGAACATTACCTTATTTGCCGTATTAATTTACGAACTGTTCGGACCTGTATTTACGAGAATGGCACTGCAAGCTGCAGGAGAAATTACGCCCATTTCCGAGGATGTAAAAAACCGTCGCCATCACAAACTCAATCAGGCAAAAGACATGGCGGGGAAATAATGGATAAAAATTTTGTGGGAGACTCTGGTTTAGAACCGAGTCTCCCCTTTTTACAGAAATATGAAAATCAAGACATTTCCAGGAAAATCCATGTTTTTTATTGACAAAAAAACAGAATCGTGATACAATAAAAAAAACGATATCGGAGAAACAAAGATGCCTAAAAGAAGTTTGCAAACCGGCATTGCCTACCACGGAAACCGGATGCCTTCCCATTATCGGGACGACCTGAAAGAAATGGTTAAAGCAGACCTGGACATTGTGGTGCATATGCTTTCCCATACGGACTGGACCAGACATAAAACGGTAATGAAAGATATTTTTGCCATGACCGAAGAAGCGGGCATGGAAGTTTGGGTGGATAACTGGGGGTTGACCGGATCTCCCGGAGACCGTTCGCAATTTTTGTGCTTTAACCCCGGACATCATCGCTTGTTCAGCAACGGAGAACCCTGTCCTGACGTTTGTTTGAATAGCCCGGAATTCCGCCAATTTACAAAAGATTGGTTGGAAACGGTGGCGGAAATCGGCGGAAAGACCATTTTCTGGGACGAACCCGCCCTCCATGCAAAACCCACGGAAGACGGACAAGGGCATTATTACACTTGTACCTGTCCCCGTTGCCAGAAAATATTCGAAGAACGATACGGACGGAAAATGCCTTTGCTCTTGGATAAAGACACAGAACAATTCCGCACCGACACGATTATCGATTATTTCCGGGAAGTAACGGAATACAGCCATAAATTGGGTCTGAAAAACAACGTTGTGGTTATGTTGGGAGAACATTTGGGGCTGAATCTGGATTCGGTGGAACAAATCTGTTCATTGCCTTATATGGAAAACATCGGCTCCGATCCCTATTGGTACAAGCGTTCCGACACCGAATTTAATCCTTACGGATTAGTCTACGAGGGGACCAAGAAAAATTTGGATATTTGCCAACGGCATAACCGTGGGCATAATCTTTGGATTCAGACCTACGACGTTCCTCTGGGGCGGGAAGAAGAAATTATCGCCGCTACCGACGCTGCTTATGATGCCGGGGCTCGTTGCATTCTTGCTTGGGGTTATCGGGGAAGTGAATCCAACTCCTACCGTGCCGACAACGCAGAACGCACTTGGGCAATAACAAAAGAAGCTTTCCGCCGCATTCGGGAACGGGAACGGAATGCAATCCTGGAAGAAAATCGTAAGAAGTTTTTGAAATAAACGGTTTGCTTATACAAAAAACGGATCTCTGTAGAGATCCGTTTTTTCTTATTTTTTTAAACCAATTCGATTTAAATCTGTTCAATTTTAATCAAGTCCGTATTCCCGGAACAACCGTTGGTAATTCCGCCGGTAATAACGATATGATCGTCTTTTTGCAAGTTCAATGTCTGTTGAGTCAGCTTCTTTGCCGTGTAAAACAGCACGTCGGTGGAATTAAAGGTTTCGCACAGAACAGGATTGACCCCCCAAGAGAGAGCCAAACTCCGCCAGGTTTTTTCATCGGTGGTCAATCCCACAATATCCATGGGAGGACGGAACCGGGAAACCATACGAGCGGTCAGCCCTGACAGAGAACAAACGGAAATTGCTTTGGAACCAATATCAATCGCCATACCCACGGTAGCATGAGAAATAGCGTCAACGGTGTTTCGAATCTTAAATGACGAAGAATGGAAACGGGAAGCGTAATCAATGTTGCGTTCCGTATGTTCTGCAATCCGTGCCATGGTTTGTACCGCAAGAACGGGGTGTTCCCCCGCGGCAGTTTCGGCGGAAAGCATGATGGCACTCGTCCCGTCGTACACAGCATTGGCAACGTCTGTAATTTCAGCCCGAGTGGGGCGAATATTGTGAATCATAGATTCCAGCATTTCGGTGGCAGTAATGACCCGTTTCCCCAACAAACTGCACTTGGTAATCAGTTCTTTTTGGATTCCGGGCAATTCTTCAAAGGGAATTTCCACACCCATGTCACCTCGGCCGATCATGATGCCGCTGCATTCTTCGCAGATTTCTTCGATATTGTTGACTCCGGCACGATTTTCGATCTTGGCAATCAAAGAGGGATTTTCAATGCCGTTTTCTGCCAAAAATTGACGGATATCCGTTAAATCCTGTTTCCGGGACACGAAAGAACAGGCGATAAAATCTACGCCGTTTTCCATTCCGAACAGAAGATCTTTTTTGTCTTGTTCGCTCAAATAAACTTGATTTAGAACTTTATTGGGGAACGCCATACTCTTCCGATCGGACAAAACGCCACCGGAAAGAACGTCGCAAACAGCATCGGTTTCGGTCAGTTGACGAACCTGCAGAACCACAAGCCCGTTGTTGATCAAAACCTTATCGCCTACCGCAAGATCGTTGATCATTCCTGCGTAAGAAACCGCAACCCGGTTTTGATCCCCCACAACGTCTTCCACAGTCAAAGAAAAGGTATCCCCATCGTTCAGGGTAATTCTACCGTCTTTAAAGGTTCGAATCCGGTATTCCGGACCTTTGGTATCCAACAAAATGGCAATAGGAAGATTCAATGCTTCCCGCACTTTTTTGATGGTTTTAATAGTAGCCAGATGTTGTTCGTGGGTTCCGTGGGAAAAGTTCAAACGAGCTACGTTCATCCCCGCAAGACACATTTGAGTGAGGGTAGTTTCATCGGAACAAGCGGGTCCGATCGTACAAACAATTTTGGTTTTTCGCATATAATAAACTCCTATAAAAGAATCCAAGCATAATTCTGTATACATTATACCACATTTTGAAATAGATTGCAAGGGTGGAATGAATATTTTTGACAAAAAAATGCGGAGAAGAGAGGCTCTTCTCCGATTCATTTTATTCGAATTGGGAATGGTACAGTTTGCTGTAAAATCCGCCGGACGCAAGTAATTGCTCGTGATTTCCCTGTTCAAGGACGGTGCCGTCTTTCACCACCAGAATATTATCCGCATTTTGAACGGTGGAAAGACGGTGGGCGATGACGAA
>JAZRUJ010000066.1:0-10172 GCA_045652445.1 Eubacteriales bacterium
CAAGAATTGGAATTTTAAAAACAAAAATGCTCCGCATTTAAGCGGAGCGTTTTTTCTTTATTCATACATGGGGAATTTTTTGCAAATTTCAGAAACGCCGGAAAGAATGGTTTCTTTACTGTTTTCAAAGTCACGGACTGCAAGAGCAATAAATTCCGCAATTTTCAGCATTTCTTCCTTTCCGAATCCTCTGGTGGTGACGGCAGGGGTTCCGATCCGAACACCGCTGGTGACAAAGGGTTTTTCCGGGTCAGCGGGAACAGCGTTTTTGTTTAGTGTAATGTGGACTTCGTCCAGGCGATGTTCCAGTTCCTTTCCGGTAACACCGGTACCACGCAGATCCAACAGCATCAGATGATTATCCGTACCTCCGGAAACGAGATTCAATCCTTTTTCCAGAAGTGCATTGGAAAGAATTTGAGCATTGTCAACAATCTTTTGTTGATATTCTTTAAATTCCGGCTTTAAAGCCTCTCCGAAGCACACTGCCTTTGCGGCAATAATGTGCATCAAAGGTCCACCTTGGTTTCCGGGGAAAATAGCCTTATCAATGGCGTTTGCCAATTCTTGTTTGCAAAGAATCAACCCGCCTCTGGGTCCCCGCAAAGTCTTGTGGGTTGTGGTGGTGACGATGTCTGCATACGGCACGGGGTTTGGATGAAGTCCTGCGGCAACAAGCCCTGCAATATGTGCCATGTCTACCATAAAGTAGGCTCCGACTTTCTTTGCGATTTCTCCGATTTTGTCAAAGCAGATGGTACGGGGATAAGCAGAAGCACCGGCAACGATCAGCTTGGGTTTGCATTCTTTTGCAACTTCCAACATCTTGTCGTAATCAATATATCCGTCTTCGTTCACGCCGTAGGCGACGAATTTGTAGAGTTTCCCGGAAGCATTAACGGGAGAGCCGTGGGTTAAGTGACCGCCCTCCGCAAGGGACATCCCCATAACCGTGTCCCCGGGTTGGAGAATTGCCGCATACGCTGCCATGTTTGCCTGGGCACCGGAGTGGGGCTGAACGTTGGCGTGTTCTGCACCAAACAATTCTTTTGCCCGGTCTCTGGCAATGTTTTCCACGATGTCAACGTATTGGCAACCGCCGTAATAACGGTGGTCGGGGTATCCTTCGGCGTATTTATTAGTCAAAACCGATCCCATAGCCGCCATAACCGCGGGGGAGACGTAGTTTTCCGATGCAATCAATTCAATGTTTTCCCGTTGTCTTCCCAGTTCTAATTCCATGGCATCGGCGACTTGAGAATCGAAATTACGAACAAAATCAATGGTGTCAAGATAATTTTCGTACATAAAATCCTCCAGGATTATTTGTGATAAAGTCGTTTGTTTTGATATTGAGGTTCGCAGGTCAAGTTTACTCCCAATTTCCGGAATATGTCGCTGTCTACCGACGACAGGATTACGGTGGAGTGAGCTTCGCAACCGGCAAGTTTCGGAAGCATTTTCATGGCTTTTGCCGCTGCCTGGTTTGTGGTTGCGGAAACGGCAAGAGCAATCAGGGTTTCGTCCGTATGCAATCGGGGATTGTGATTCCCTAGATTCTTAACTTTTAATTCTTGAATCGGTTCAATAACTGCGGGAGAAATAACCTGAACTTCGTGAGGAATTTCCGCAAGAACTTTCAACGAGTTAAGAATGCAAGCAGAAGAAGCCCCAAACAAGGGAGACGTCCGTCCGGTAACGATGGTTCCGTCATTCAGTTCAATGGCGGTAGACGGAGCCCCTGTGGATTCTGCACGGAGCAATGCGGCACGAATACAAGCCCGGTCTTCGGGAGAGCATTCCGCTTGGTTCATAATCAGTTCTTGTTTGTAAACTTCGTTATCATCGGTAATGCCCGACCGTTTTCGGCACAGGGTAGAATAATATCTGCGAATAATTTCGTTGCGTGCGGCTTGTTTTACCGCTTCGTCGTCGTCAATCGCAAACCCCGCCATGTTAACTCCCATATCTGTGGGAGAATGGTAGGGAGAAGTTCCGGAGATCTTCTCAAAAATAGCATTCAAAACAGGGAAGATTTCCACGTCTCGGTTATAGTTAACGGAGGTTTTTCCGTAATGTTCCAAATGGAAGGGGTCGATCATGTTTACGTCGTTCAAATCGGCGGTTGCGGCTTCATACGCAAGATTGACCGGATGTTTTAACGGCAGATTCCAGATGGGGAAGGTTTCGTATTTTGCATATCCGGCAGAGATACCCCGCTTGTTATCGTGGTACAACTGGGAAAGGCAAGTTGCCATCTTTCCGCTTCCCGGTCCGGGAGCGGTGACAACGACAAGAGGACGAGAAGTTTCGATATAATCGTTTTTTCCATATCCCTCGTCGCTGACGATCAGTTTCGTATTGGACGGATAGCCGGGAATGGGGTAGTGACGGTAAACGCGGATTCCGAGATTTTCAAGACGGTTCTGGAAGGCGTTTGCCAAAGGTTGGGAGGCATATTGTGTGATAACAACACTTCCCACAAACAAGCCGCATTCGGTAAATGCATCAATTAGACGCAATACCTCCATGTCATAGGTGATTCCAAGATCGCTCCGCTTTTTGCTTTGTTCGATAGAGGAGGCACTAATGACGATAACAACTTCTGCTTGATCCTTCAGTTGCCGAAGCATTCGAATTTTGGAGTCGGGTTGAAATCCGGGGAGAACCCGAGCGGCGTGAAAGTCGTCAAACAGTTTCCCACCCACTTCCAGGTAGAGTTTTCCGCCAAAACTGGAAATTCGTTCTTTGATGTGTTGGGTCTGCAGTTTCAGGTATTCTTCGTTGTTAAAACCGATCTTGTTCATACCATTTCTCCGGGCTTTCGCCCTGTCCTTTGCAAAATAAATATACATCATTATTATAACATATCTTGCCCGTCCCTGCAAGAGTGCTTTTTCGACAAAAAACTGAACTATCACGATGTTTTTCCTTTTTACTTTGAAATTCTGTTTATTCCTATACAATCCCTTGACTTATAATGTAATTTATGTTAAAATAAAAGATGAGACTATGTGCTTGGAGAATGCAGAATGAAAAAACTCTTGACTTATTTAAAGCCCTATCGGAAAGAAACGATTTTGGCACCGCTGTTTAAGCTTTTTGAAGCAGTATTGGAACTGCTGGTGCCGTTGGTTATGGCTGCCATTATCGATAAAGGAATTGCAGATCATAACCAAGGATATATTGTCGCCATGTCCTGTGTGTTGGTTGGACTTGGCATCGTTGGGTTGATTGCGGCAGTCGTCGCACAGTTTTTTTCCGCAAAAGCTGCGGTAGGGTTTTCTTCCGGTGTTCGGAAAGCTCTGTTTTCTCATCTGCAAAGTCTGTCCTACAAAGAAATAGACAACCTTGGAACGTCAACCATGATTACTCGCATGACCGGGGACGTTAACCTGATGCAAACAGGGGTTAATATGACTTTGCGATTGCTTCTCCGTTCTCCCTTTGTTGTTTTGGGTGCTATGATTATGGCGTTTATAATCGACCCCATTTCCGCCTTAATTTTTGTGGCGGTTATTCCTTTGCTGTATTTGGTGGTATGGTTTATTATGCACGTAACGCTGCCCAAATACAAATCTGTGCAGAAAAAAGTGGACGGTGTTCTTTTGAAAACCAGAGAAAACTTGTCCGGGGTCCGGGTTCTTCGTGCTTTTAATAAGCAGGAATATGAACAGGCTCAGTTTAACGAAAAAAATGAAGAATTAACGGAGTATCAATGTTTTGTTGGGCGTATTTCCGCCCTGATGAATCCTCTCACTTATGTAATTGTCAATCTTGGGATTGTGATTTTGATTTATATTGGTGCGTTGCGGGTAGATTTTGGGATCATTACCCAGGGGATGGTTGTTGCCCTGATTAATTATATGTCGCAGATTTTGACCGAACTTGTCAAGTTTGCAAACCTGGTGGTGACCATTACAAAAGCACTTGCCGGTGCGAAGCGGGTTAGCGATGTTTTTGACATGACTTCATCTCAAGAAAAGGGAAAACAAACCGCAGAAATCGATTTTGATGAAATCATTCGTTTTGATAACGTAGGCGTTCAATATTATACGGATGCTCAGCCGGCACTTTCCAATATTTCTTTTTCTGTAAAAAAAGGACAAACTATCGGAATTTTAGGTGGCACCGGGGCAGGAAAATCGTCGTTGATTCATTTGATTCCCCGTTTTTATGATGCCACGGAAGGAACCGTGTATTACAAAGGCGTTAACGTTTCTGATCTTGATACGGAAAGCCTTCGTAAGAAGATCGGAATTGTGCCTCAAAAGGCGGTTTTGTTCCGGGGTACGATTCGAGATAATCTGAAATGGGGCAAGGAAGATGCTACTGACGAAGAACTTTGGAACGCACTTCGTCTTGCCCAGGCAGAGGATTTTGTTCGGGAAAAAGACGGCGGATTGGATGCGGCGGTCGAACAGGGGGGACGAAATTTCTCCGGCGGTCAAAAGCAACGTTTAACTATCGCTCGGGCATTGGTTCGTCAGCCGGAATTGTTGATTTTGGATGATTCTGCGTCTGCATTGGATTATGCAACGGAGGGGAATCTTCGGTCTGCTTTACAAAATCTCGGATTTTTGACCACGACCTTTATTGTATCTCAACGGGCATCTTCGGTCCGTCATGCAGATTTAATTATCGTTTTAGACGATGGGGAAGCTGTGGGGATCGGAACCCATGACGATTTAATTGCTTCCTGTGGAGTATACCAGGAAATTTACTATTCTCAATTTGAACGGGAGGGAGTGTAATGAACCGTAAAAAAACATTAAAAACTGTTTTTTCGTATCTTCACCCCTATGTGGGATATGTTGTGTTGTCTTTGATCCTTTCCCTGACTACTGTGGCGTTGACCCTGTACGTTCCGATTTTGACCGGGCAGGCAGTTGACGAAATTCTCGGTGCGGGACAGGTAAATTTCTCTCGCATTTTTCAAATTGTTTTTCTGATTGTTATCGCAGTTGCTGTAACATCGGTGGCACAATGGTTGATGAGTGTTTGCAATAACCGTTTAACGTACGGCATGGTGCGGGATATCCGCAGAGATGCCTTTGCCAAAATTCTGAAATTACCCTTGAAGTATTTGGATCAACATCCTACGGGAGATTTGGTCAGTCGTGTGATTTCAGACGTGGACACCTTTGCAGACGGATTGTTGATGGGGTTTACCCAATTGTTTACCGGAATTGCCACGATTTTAGGTACGTTGATCATTATGCTTGTGCTGGATTACCGTATTGCACTTGTGGTGGTTTTGATTACACCTGTGTCCCTTTTTGTTGCGTCTTTCATTGCCAAAAGAACGTACTCCATGTTTCAGATACAGTCCTCAACTCGGGGGGAACAGACGGCATTGATCGACGAGATGATCGGTCAGCAAAAATTAGTTCAGGCATTTTCATATGAATCCCGGGCGAAAGAACGTTTTGATGACGTCAACGAACGTCTACGTAAATGCTCTTTGAAGGCGATTTTTTATTCCTCTTTAGTGAATCCTTCTACTCGTTTTGTGAACAGTCTTGTTTATGCTTGTGTTGGGCTTGTGGGGGCTTTCACCGTAGTCTCCGGCGGTTTAACCGTAGGACTTTTGTCCAGTTTTTTGAGTTATGCAAACCAATATACCAAGCCTTTTAACGAGATTTCGGGAGTTGTGACTGAATTACAGAACGCTCTGGCCTGCGGGGCACGGGTGTTTGAGTTGATTGAACAAGAAGCTGAATCCACAGAAGATGAAACCGAATGTCTTTCCCTTCCCGTCCGGGGAAACGTGGTGTTGGATCGTGTTTCTTTTTCTTACGAACCCGAACAAAAGTTGATTGAAGATTTGTCTCTTTCCGTGTCTTCCGGTCAGCGGATTGCCATCGTTGGTCCTACCGGTTGCGGAAAAACTACGGTAATCAATCTTTTGATGCGGTTTTATGATCCTGTTTCCGGCGAAATTCGAGTGGACGATGTTGACGTTTGCAAGGTATCCCGGGAGGAATTGCGGAAAAATTACGGCATGGTTTTGCAGGAAACTTGGCTAAAATCCGGTACGATTCGGGAAAATATAGCCATGGGACGTCCCAATGCCTCGGAAGATGAAATTATTGCTGCGGCAAAGGCAACGCATGCCCATAGTTTTATTAAACGTCTTCCGGAAGGATACGATACCGTAATTAGGGAAGATGGGGGTAGTTTATCCCAAGGGCAGAAGCAGTTGCTTTGTATCACCCGTGTGATGTTGTGCTTGCCCCCCATGTTGATTTTGGATGAAGCAACGTCTTCGATCGATACTCGAACCGAGCATCGTATTCAGCGTGCTTTTGCAAAATTGATGGAAGGTCGAACTTCCTTTATTGTTGCTCACCGCTTGTCTACCATTCGGGAAGCAGATCGGATTCTTGTCATGAAAGATGGGTCTGTGATCGAACAGGGAACCCATGATCAACTCTTGAGCATGAATGGATTTTATGCTCAATTATACCGTAGTCAGTTCGCACAGTAAGGAGCAATTTTAATGGAATTAGTTGTTCTTCGTCATGGGCAGACCGATTGGAATCTGCAAGGGCGATTGCAGGGACGTACGGACATTCCTCTGAATGATTCCGGAATTGAAAGTGCAAAAAAAGCTCGGGAGATTTTAAGAAAATGTTCCTTTGATGCGGTTTATTGTTCTCCCTTGCTTCGAGCCAAACAAACCCTGGAAGTTGCTTATCCAAACGTAAAAGCAATCTATGATGATCGTTTGATGGAATGGTCTTTTGGACCTTGGGAAGGTCTGAAATATGACCGGGAGACGTTTATAAATCGTTGGTATTTGGGTCAGGACCCCATTGACGGGATGGAGCAGATCGAAGATGTAATTGTCCGTGCGAAGGAATTTTATACAGATATCTTAAGAAAACATGAAAACGACCGGATTTTAATCGTATCCCACGGCGGATTTTCCGCCGCGTTACGGGTTGCGGTTTATGGAATGGACCCCCATGAGAATTTATGGAAATATTGCCTGCCCAATGCAACGCCGGTACTGTTTCCATCCGGAAAACCTCCGATTGTTTTGGGAGAAGATTTAAATGAAAGATAATACGAGTGCATTTTGTTGCCCCCTTTGTGGAAACCCGTTGAATAAAACAGGGAAGACCCTTCGCTGTTCTTCCGGACATTGTTACGATTATGCAAAAAGTGGTTATGTAAATCTTTTAATGTCTCAACAGGGAACATTACACGGAGACGACCGTGCCATGGTTCGTGCCAGGACCTCTTTTTTGTCTGCTGGACATTACAAACCTTTGTTGGATGCTATCTATAATGCAGCTCTTCCCCTGCTCTCTAACGATGTTAACCTGTTTGATGCCGGGTGCGGAGAGGGATGGTATACCCAACAGATTCATGAAAAATTACAAGAAGATGGCTTTGACGTTCAAAGTGTCGGTGTGGATATTTCAAAAGACGCTTTAAATGCCGCGGCAAAGCGAAATTTTGGTGGTGAATTTGCCGTTGCAAGTTTGTTTCATCTTCCGCTTCCGGATCATTGGGCAAATCTAATTATCAACGTTTTTGCTCCCGATTGTGTTGAAGAGTTTTCAAGAATTTTACAACCGGGCGGTATTTACGTAAAGGCAATTCCCCTGGAAGATCATCTGCTGGAATTAAAAAAGGCAGTTTACGAATCTGTTTACGAAAATGAGGTGGTAATTCCCGAATATAGCAGATTTACCCTCGTTTCAAATACAATGTTGCGATACAATCTTCACTTAATGGATACAGAGACCATCAAAAATCTCTTCTCCATGACCCCCTATGCTCGAAAAACCTCTCCCGCCGACATTCAAAAGTTAGATTCCTGTTCGGATTTAACTACCACGGCCGCCTTTTCTATTTTACTTTATCAGAAAAATGGATAAATCAAAGGGTTCCTACGGAAAAAACGTAGGAACCCTTGACAAACTCAATGAAATTTGATATAATAATTGACAGAATCTTTCGAGGTGTAGCTCACCTGGTAGAGCGCCTGGTTTGGGAGCGTGCCTAGCAGTTACAGCCGAGATTTTACAGAAGTCCCGAAAAGCCTTTACTTATGCGGACTTTCGGGATTATAAGCAAACTCAAAAAAGCGTGGATTTGGAGTTTGGCCACAGTTTGTCCCACTTCCACGCAAAAATAAGAAAAATTGAATATATATCCGGGTGTGGCGCAGCTGGGAGCGCGGGTGGTTTGGGACCATCAGGCCGCAGGTTCGATCCCTGTCACTCGGACCACTCAGCCTTAGTAGTCCTCGGATTACTAAGGCTGTTTCAAATATTTTTTGTTTAACCGAGGTGAATAAAATGCCACAAGAAAGCTGCAATGATTTCAAAAAAGCAGTAACTATCTTTATTGATATTTTAGGTTCCCAAGATCGCCATGATTTTTCCGAATGGTATGACATTATGAATATTTTTACAAATACCATATCATTCGAAAAAGAACTTGACAGCCATCATCCACACACAGTTTATAAACGTGAAATTCATATTTTTTCAGACTGTGCTTATATCATATATGATTTCAAACAAGATATTGAGGAGTCAAGAAAAGATATAAACGCACTTTTCTGTATTGCTTGCTACAATACAGAAAAAGTTATCTTTGAATTTCTACGTAATGGTTTTATTGCACGCGGTGCGATAACTTATGGTGATATATATTATGACAATGACAAAAATATATGGTTCGGTCCCGCAATGAATAGAGCTTTCTTTCTTGAATCAAAAGTAGCTCGTTTTCCGCGTGTAATTATTGACCCCGAATTTGCATGCGATCTTGAAAAATTTAATAATACAACATATAGAGATACTGACCTGAAAAAATCTATAAACGGAGAAATTGTTAAGAGAGATGAAGATGGCAATCTTTATCTACATTATTTGAACACATATCAATTGGGGTTTTCAAATGAGAATCCCCAAGAGTTTCCGGCTAAAATTCTCGCTTTATGTGAAAATGAAATAAATAAACCAAGAAAAACCATTGAATCGCAAAATTCAATTGAAGAAAAGTACAATTGGCTGAAAAATTATATATCTTGTTCGTGTTTTATTCCGTGATCGTATTTCTTTGTTTACCGCATACCAACCATTGAGGGCGCCTTAGTCGGCGCCCTCTTTTCGTTTTGCCTTTTCCTCTGCGATCTCCGCTTTCTTTTCGGCGATCATTTCGGCTAGCTTGGCTTCGCATTGCTCTCGCGTTTCGGCGTAGACGTTGAATTTCTTACGCTTGCCGCCGGGGAGTCTTGGGAAGAAACTGCCCTCCCACAGGTTGTCGTTGATCTGATACAGGCAACCCGTACCGCTCTTGCGTATCTTTCTCGGTGTTGGCTCGGTATGCGGCTCTGTGGGCGCACACGGGGCGTTTACGGGCGATTTCGCCACTTCCTCAGGTGTTTGCTCTACCACGGGCATCTGCGCGTTTGTGCCGCCGATTTTGCGGTCAATGCTCACCCCCGCCTGCATCTGCATCGTGTCGGTCATGTGGCTGTAGATATCCAGCGTCGTTGCCGCTGACACGTGACCTATCGTTGCCGACAGCGTTTTCACATCCATACCGTTTTCGAGCGCCATGGTTGCGAAGGTGTGACGCAGATCGTGGAACCGCACGTGCTTGCATCCTGCTCTTTTGAGCAGGATCGACAGGATATCGCCGACGGACGTGGGATACCTCGGCACATCGGGATTTTGCGGTGACGGAAACATCCAGCGCGAGTTGATTGTCTCCTTATATTTTCTTAGCACCTCCACCAGCGACGGCGGCAGTACCACCGTGCGGATGGAGCTTTTTGTTTTCGGCACGGAGATCCCGATCTTGCCGTTCACCGCACACGCCTGGCGAACGATTTGTAGCTCGCCCGTTTGGAAGTTGAGGTCATCCCATTGCAGGCCCATCAGTTCCCCTCGGCGCATTCCCGTGCCGAGCTCCAAGAGGAACAGTTCATAGTATCCGTCCTCTTTGGCCTGGGCGAGAAATCGTTGTAGCTCATCCTTTGTCAGCACCTGCATCTCCCGCGCCTTCTTCGGCGGCAGTTTACAGCCGATGGCAGGATTGACTCGTATCAGTCCTTCGGCTACCGCTTTTTCAAGTGCCATGCGACAGCTTGCGTGGCAGGCGCGCACCATACGGTCAAGTCGGATCGTAGCCATGTCGTTCTG
>JAZRUJ010000067.1:0-54982 GCA_045652445.1 Eubacteriales bacterium
GAAGACCGACTTCAGCTTCGGTCAGGTCCTTGACACGGGTATCGGGGTTGATGCCGGTTTCAGCGAGGATGACTTTGGAAGTGTTGATGCCGATGCCGTAGATGTAGGTCAGGCCGATTTCGACCCGCTTGGCGTTGGGCAGATCCACACCGGAAATTCTTGCCATTTAAATTACCTCCAATTCGATTAACCCTGGGTCTGCTTATGCTTGGGATCGGAGCAAATAACCATAACTTTGCCTTTGCGCTTGATCACCTTGCACTTTTCGCACATGGGTTTGACAGAAGGACGTACCTTCATAATGAACTACCTCCTTTAAATGAAGCGTGTTGCATTTCAGTTCGTTCCAACGGGCTTGCGGGGACCGGCGTTCCGCCAGGTGATCCGACCTTTGGTCAGATCGTAGGGGGACATTTCTACGGTCACTTTATCGCCCAGAAGGATCCGAATATTGTTGTCTCTCAGTCGACCTGAGATATAAGCTGTGATTTTGTGTCCATTGGAAAGTTCAACGATGAACTTCGTATTGGGAAGGGTCTCAATAACGACGCCTTCAATTTCGATGACACCATCTTTTGCCATGAAAAACCTCCAGTATCAGGATTGAGATGTGAGTATTAACGGCTCGTCGTCGGTGACGGCAACGGTATGCTCGTAATGAGCGGACCATTTTCCGTCCTTGGTTACCACTGTCCATCCGTTCCGGTCGATCTGCCAGACCTCGTGAGATCCTGCGTTGATCATCGGTTCGATGGCAATGGTCATGCCTTTTTGAAGACGTAACCCTTTGCCGCGGACTCCGTAATTCGGAACGTCCGGTTCTTCGTGTAACTGTGTTCCCACGCCATGTCCGATATAATCCCGAACGACCGAAAAGCCGTTCTTGTGAGCGTAGGTGCTGATGGCGTTTCCCACGTCTCCCAGGCGATAGCCGGGGCGGACGAACTGCAACCCTTCATAGAAGCATTGTTTGGTCACGTCGATCAGTTTCTGTGCTTCAGGGGAAACGTTGCCACAAGGGAACGTAGCCGCCGTATCGGAATGGTAGCCGTTGAGCAGAACACCGACATCAATACTCACGATATCTCCATCGGTGAGCAAACGCCCCGACGGGATTCCGTGAATGACTTCATCGTTAACCGATATACAAGCCACAGCCGGGAATCCGCCGTATCCCAAGAAAGAGGGAGTTGCGTTCTTGCTCTTTAAAAACTTGTGCATTACATCATTGATATGTTTCGTGGTCACGCCGGGACGAACTGCTTCGCCTCCGATCCGGAGGACTTCTGCGGCAAGCTCGCCGGCACGACGCATCATATCAATTTCCCGCTGTGACTTCAATGTAACAGACATTACATCAACCTCTCTTACAGTACGAGGGCCTTTTCCATCAGGGCGGTGGTGTCAGCCAGTTCTTCCTGACCTTCCACAAGTCTGAGTTTATTCTGCTGAGCGTAGTAGTTTTTCAGAGGCGCGGTCTGCTTTTCATAAACCGCGAGACGGTCGCGAACGACCTCTTCTCTGTCGTCTTTGCGAACGGTGAGAGCAGCACCGCACTTGGCACAGTCGTCGCCTTTGGAAGAAGGCTTATAAACGACGTGATAGGTTGCTCCGCAAGCGGGGCAAGTGCGACGACCACCCATTCTTACGACGATTTTTTCAGGATCCACTTCCAGGCTGACAGCCAGATCAATGCCGATGCCCATTTCAGTGAGCATAACGTCGAGGGCTTCTGCCTGAGGAATGGTCCGGGGGAAACCGTCCAGAATGAAACCGTTAGCACAGTCAGGCTGTTGGAACCGTTCCTTAACCAAGGCGATAACGTCTTCGTCAGATACCAATCCGCCAGACTGCATGACCTTTTCCACTTTTTGACCGAGGGGGGTCTGTTCTGCAACCGCGGCCCGAAGGATGGCTCCGGTGGAGATTTGAGGAATGTTATATTTCTCAGAAATGATCTCCGCCTGAGTCCCTTTTCCGGCACCGGGAGCACCTAAAAGAATCAATCTCATAGGGGTCCTCCATTAGTCGAGTACGCTGGGCATATTCCGCTGAATCATCTGAGCTTCCAGAACCTTGACCGTTTCAAGGGCAACGGAAACGAGAATCATCATAGAAGTACCACCCAAAGCGATGTTGGAAAGATCGTTGGGGAATGCCTTTTGCAGAATGTAGGGGAAGATTGCGATAACGCCCAGATAGATCGCACCGAACAGGGTGATCTTGTTGACCGTATTCATAATAAAGTCAACCGTGGGGCGACCGGGACGGATCCCGGGAATGGTACCGCCGTTTTCCCGCAACTGCTTGGCAATGTCGGAAGCGTTGTACTGAATTGCGATATAGAAATAGTTAAACGCAATGATCAGAGCAAAGCTGATAAGCATGTAAGCAATGCTGGTCTGACCGAAATATTTTTCCGCCCAAGTAGCAAACCAGTGATCGCTGGGCAAGAATGCTGCGATGGTAGCGGGGAGAGAGGTGATGGCGAAGGCGAAGATGATGGGCATAACGCCGGTCATACAAACCTTGATGGGAAGCTGCTGCTTCTGTCCGCCATAAACTTTACGTCCCACTTGACGTTTTGCGTACTGTACGGTGATTCGGCGTTCTGCACTGTCCATAAAGACAATCAGACCGAACATGGCAACTGCCAAAATGACCACGATGATCGCCAACCACCAAGCACCGCCTTCGGAGAAAGCGTTGATGACGTAGGTCAGAAGATCGGGAGCCCGGGAAACGATGGAAGCAAACAGAATCATGGAGATCCCGTTGCCGATTCCCTTTTCGTCGATGGATTCACCCAACCACTGAACCATGGAAGAACCGGCGGTCAGGGTCAGAATGATACAAGCACCAACCAGGAACAGTTCCCAGGAGAACTTGCTGACGTCTACGATGGTGATCGCACCGGCAGTCCGCAGGATTTGGAAGTATCCGAACCCTTGCAGGAGAGCGATAGCGATGGTGGTGTAGCGGGTGATCTTGTTCAGCTTCTTGCGGCCTTTCTTTTCGGCACTGTCGTCTTTTGCAAGACGTTCGAAATAAGGAATGGCTACGGTCAGAAGCTGGATAATAATGCTTGCGTTAATGTAGGGTTGAATGGTCAGTGCGAAGAGCGTACCGACGGACAACGCATTACCGGAAAGCATATTCATATACCCGAGAAGGGTATTTCCGCTGGTGAAATACGAAGAAATTGCAGCAGCGTCGAGGAAAGGAACAGGAATACTGGAGCCGATCCGGAAGAGAACGATGATCATCAGCGTGAAAAGGATCTTCTTTCTCAGATCAGCGATTTTCCATGCGTTCCGGAGGGTCGTGAGGATTCCCATACCTTACAGCACCTCAGCTTTCCCGCCTGCGGCTTCAATCTTTTGAACTGCAGAAGCAGAGAACTTCGCAGCCTTTACGGTGAGACCCTTCACTTCGAGTTCACCGTCACCGAGGAACTTCACAGGAGCAGCCACATCAGAGATGAGACCCTTCTTCAACAGTTCTTCGGAAGTAATTACGGCGTTTTCAGCAAAATCGTTGAGAGCGCCGACGTTAACGACCTGATAGGTCTTAGTGAAGCGGAAGTTGTTAAAACCACGCTTCGGAAGTCTTCTGTAAATGGGCATCTGACCGCCTTCAAAGCCAACACGGACACCGCCGCCGGAGCGAGCGTTTTGACCCTTGTGACCTTTGCCTGCGGTTTTGCCATTACCGCTACCGGCACCTCTACCCTTGCGTTTTGCAACTTTGGTAGAACCGTAAGCGGGAGCCAAATCAGACAATTTCATCTGTGCTACCTCCTTTTCAGTCTTCTACTTTGATAAGATAAGAGATCTGAGCGATCTTGCCTTTGGTAGCAGCATTGTCGGGCTGCTCGCAAACGTCACCGATCTTTTTGAGATTCATAGACTTTGCAGTCTTGACGTGATCGGGATGTCTGCCGATCAAGCTCTTTACGAGGGTAATTTTCATCGTCATTACCTCCTCAACCCAGGATTTCCTGAACGGTCTTGCCGCGGGTTTCCGCAACTTCAGCAGCAGTCCGCAGGGACTTCAAACCGCAGAGGGTAGCGTTGGCAAGGTTCTGGGGGTTACGGGAACGCAGGGCTTTGGTACGGACGTCTTTAACGCCGGCAGCCTGCAAAATATCACGGACAGCACCGCCTGCGATAACCCCGGTACCGGGAGCAGCGGGCTTCATGATAACCTGAGAAGCGCCGAACGTAGCGACGACTTCGTGGGGAATGGTCGTGCCCTTCAGGGAAACACGAATCAGATTCTTTTTGGCGTCTTCGATGCCTTTGTTGACAGCATCGGGAATTTCAACGGATTTGCCCAGTCCGATACCGACAATGCCGTTGCCGTCGCCGACAACCATCAGAGCGGTGAACTTAAATTTCCGGCCGCCCTTAACGGTCTTGGAAACGCGGCTCAGGCAGATCATTTTTTCCGTCAACGACAAGGTGGACGCATCAATTCTTTCGTTCATAATTTCTGTTATCCTCCTTGAAAACTTAGAAGTTCAGGCCAGCTTCTCTGGCACCTTCGGCTAATTCCTTCACACGTCCGTGATACAGGTAACCGCCACGATCAAAGACAACGTCCTTGATTCCTTTTTCCAGAGCGAGCTTTGCGATGGTTTCGCCGACCTTCTTCGCTGCGGCTTTGTTTCCGCCGTATTCAGAGAAGTTTTTACCAACGGTAGAAGCAGCAACCAAAGTGGTGCCGGTCGTATCGTCGATAATCTGGGCGTAGATATTTTTCAAAGATCTGTAAACATTCAGACGGGGGCAATCAGCCGTACCGGAGATCTTACCGCGGACACGGGCGTGACGCTTCTTTCTGAGGATGTTAGCATCTTTTCTGCTGATCATGTTGTGTTATCCTCCTATATGATTGAGTGATTAAGCGGCGGGTTGATTATTTACCCTTACCAGCCTTACCTTCCTTCTGGCGGACATATTCGCCCTGATAGCGAACACCCTTGCCATGGTAGGGTTCGGGGGGTTTGATACCGCGGATTTCAGCTGCGACCTGTCCGACCCGTTGCTTATCGGCACCGGAAACGACGATCAGGTTGGGCTGAGGAACTTCCAGGCTGATGCCTTCGGTTTCTTCAACGGATACGGGGTGAGAGAAGCCCAGGGTCAGGTTGACTGCTTTACCCTGTTTTGCTGCTCTGTAACCCACACCCTGGATTTCCAGGGTCTTGGAATAACCGGCGGTGACGCCTTCAATCATATTGGCGATCAGAGTTCTGGTCAAACCGTGCAGAGAACGATTCATTTTTTCATCGTTGGGACGGGTAACCAAAACAGTTTCACCTTCCACAGTTACGGTCATTGCGGGATGGATATCTCTTTCGAGAGTTCCCTTGGGACCCTTAACGGTGATGTGGTTGGTTTCGGGCACCAATGTTACGGTAACACCGGCGGGTATATTTATAGGCTTTCTACCAATTCTTGACATTGCGTGACTTTCCTTTCACTATAGTTTGTCATCTTGCCTTTTCAGGGGAAAACACAACTTACCAAACGTAAACGAGAACTTCACCGCCGACATTCAGACGACGAGCAGCCTTATCGGTCATAATTCCCTTGGAAGTAGACACGATGGCGATACCCATACCGCGAATGACTTTGGGCATTTCTTCGCAAGAAGCGTAAACCCGAAGGCCGGGCTTGGAAACGCGTTTGATTCCCTGGATGACTTTTGCTTTGTTCTGGCCGTATTTCAGGGTGATGTTGATCATACCCTGTTTGCCGTCTTCGGTCACGGAGAACGCTTTGATGTAACCTTCGTCCACAAGAATCTGGGCAATTGCCTTCTTCATGTTGGAAGCGGGAACTTCAACACTTGCGTGTTTTGCATCGTTAGCGTTCCGGATACGAGTGAGCATATCGGCTACGGGATCGGTAATATGCATAATAAAACCTCCTTATTCCTTCTTTACCTGATTACCAGCTGGCCTTACGAACGCCGGGGATCTGACCCTTGTAGGCCAGTTCACGGAAGCAAATACGGCAGATACCGTACTTTCTCAGGTAAGCATGAGGTCTTCCGCAGATCTTGCATCTGTTGTAAGCACGGACAGAGTACTTTGCAGGTCTCTGCTGTTTTGCGATCATAGACTTCTTAGCCATAAGTTCTCTTCCTCCTTATTTGCTGAAAGGTGCACCCATCAGAGAAAGAAGGTCTTTTGCTTCTTCGTCGGTGGTTGCAGTGGTGACGAACATGATGTCCATACCGCGAATGGTATCGATCTTTTCATATTCGATTTCGGGGAAGATCAGCTGTTCCTTCAGACCGAAGGCATAGTTGCCGCGGCCGTCGAAGGCGTTGGGATTGATCCCACGGAAGTCTCTAACACGGGGCAGAGCCACGTTGAAGAGACGGTCTACGAATTCGTACATTCTTTCACCGCGGAGAGTAACCTTAACGCCGATGGGCATACCCTGACGAACTTTGAAGTTAGCCACGGATTTACGAGCCTTACAAGCGATAGCTTTCTGACCGGTGATGGTTGCAAGATCGGTGGAGACAGATTCGATGATCTTGGAGTTGTCTTTTGCGTCGCCGCAAGCAACGTTGATCACGACTTTGTCCAGTTTGGGGATCTGCATGACGCTCTTGTAGTTGTATTTGTTCATCAAGGCAGGAGCGACTTCTTTTTTGTAAAGATCTTTCAGATTAGACATCGTTTAACTCCTCCTTAAAATTCTTTCTGGCACTTCTTGCAGTAACGGACTTTTTTGCCGTCAACTACTTTGATGCCGGTACGGACAGCCTTGTCGCATTTGGGGCAAACAGCTTGGACCTTGCAGGCGTAAAGAGCACCTTCAGTCTTAATGATGCCGCCCTGCTGATGCTGACCACGGGGCTTCAGGTGCTTGGAAACCATGTTCACACCTTCAACCATTACTTTACCTTCAGAAGGAGCAGTGGCGACGACTTTGCCACGCTGGCCCTTGCAACGGCCGGAAATAACTTCAACGTTATCGCCTTTTTTAATGTGCAACGTATTCATCGTTCACGTCCTCCTTTACAGTACTTCGGGAGCCAGAGAAAGGATCTTGGTGAATTCCTTTTCTCTCAGTTCACGAGCGATGGGCCCAAAGATACGGGTCCCTCTGGGGTTTTTATCTTCTTTAATAATAACTGCTGCGTTTTCATCGAAGCGGATGTAGGAGCCGTCAGCACGACGAACACCGCTCTTAGAACGAACGACAACAGCCTTAACGACTTCACCCTTCTTCACGTTACCGCCGGGAATGGCTTTCTTCACGGAGCAGACGATGACGTCGCCAATGTTGGCATATCTTCTCCCGGTTCCGCCAAGGACACGGATGCACATCAATTCTTTTGCACCGGTGTTGTCGGCAACCTGCAGGAAAGTTTGCTGTTGAATCATACTCTAACTCTCCTTTATTTCGCTTTTTCGATGATCTCAACGAATCTCCATCTCTTGTCTTTGGACAAAGGACGGGTTTCCATAATGAGGATCTTATCACCGATATGGCACTCGTTATTTTCGTCATGAACCTTCAATTTGGAGGTTCTCTTCATAACTTTACCGTACATAGGATGACGAACGTTTTCTTTGATTGCAACGACAACGGTCTTATCCATTTTGTCGGAAACAACGAGACCGGTTCTGGTTTTTCTCAAATCTCTTTCCATTGTTCTGCCTCCTACTCTCAGCCTTTGATTTCGTTTTCACGAATAACGGTCTTCACCCGAGCGATATCCTTACGGACATCAGCGATGCGGATGGGGTTTTCGAGCTGGTTTGTAGCGTGCTGAAAACGAAGAGCGAACAGTTCCGCTTTCAGGTCAGCCAGCTTCTTTTCCAGATCGGCGGGAGCCATGGCTCTGAGTTCTTTTGCGGTCATTAGTTAGCACCTCCGTCAACGATAGCATCCAGATCGGCTTTGTTATAGAACTTGCATTTTACGGGAAGTTTGTGAGTTGCAAGACGCATAGCTTCACGAGCAACTTCTTCGGAAACGCCAGCCATTTCAAACATAACGCGACCGGGCTTAACTACTGCAACCCAGTATTCGGGAGAACCCTTACCGGAACCCATTCGGGTTTCAGCGGGCTTCTCGGTAACCGGCTTGTCGGGGAAAATCTTAACCCATACTTTACCACCACGTTTGGTGTAACGGGTCATAGCAATACGGGCAGCTTCAATCTGATTGCTGGTAATCCATGCGGGTTCGGTAGTGACAAGACCAAATTCACCGCTGGTGATACGGTTGCCGCGATAGGCCTTACCCTTCATGCGTCCGCGATGAACGCGTCTGTACTTAACCCTTTTTGGCATTAACATGGCGTTTGTCCTCCTTTACCACGGATTTCTTAAGGATTTCGCCCTTATAGATCCAAACTTTGATACCGATCCGGCCGTAGGTGGTTTTTGCTTCAGCAAAACCGTAGTCGATGTCAGCACGCAGGGTCTGCAGGGGAATGGTTCCTTCATGATAGTGTTCGGTACGTGCAATTTCTGCACCGCCCAGACGGCCGCTTGCGTTCACCTTAATACCTTTAGCACCGGCTTTCATGGTGCTGTCGATGGCTTTACGCATAGCACGACGGAAAGAAACGCGTTTTTCCAGGTCCGCAGCAATACGTTCTGCAACCAGAGTAGCGTTCATGTCGGGGCGTTTTTCTTCGACGATGGTGAGAGCAACGGGCTTGCCGATCAGCTTCTCAACAGCGAGGCGAAGTTTTTCAATATCCTGACCGCCCTTACCGATGACAACACCGGGACGAGCACAGTGGATAAAGATGCGGACACGCTTGGAGGCGTCACGTTCGATTTCAATCTGGGGAACGCCAGCCTGAGCGATCTGCTTTTTAATGAATTTTCTGATTTTATCGTCTTCTACGACCAGGTCGCCGAAATCTTCGTCACGGACGAACCAACGGGAATCCCAATCTTTGATGACGCCTACACGGAAACCGTGAGGATTAACTTTTTGTCCCATATTGACCCTCCCTTATTCTTTCTCAGCGAGAACGATGGTAACCTGAGACGTTCTCTTGAGGATAGTATCGGCGGAACCACGTGCACGAGGCATCATCCGCTTCATGGTGGGGCCGGGGCCCACGTAGCATTCCTTGACGTACAGCTTGGAAACATCCATACCATGGTTGTTTTCAGCGTTAGCAGCCGCGGATTTGAGCAGCTTCAGGCAAGGAGCACTGGCAGCCTTCGGCGTATGGGTGAGGATCGCAGCAGCGGTCCCAAGGGGTTTATTCCGGATCAGGTCCAGAACGATCTTGACCTTTCTGGGGGTGATACGGAGACCTCTCAAATAAGCTCTAGCTTCCATATTATTTCAGTAACCTCCGTTATTTCGATGTGTTCGACGCTTTGGAACCGGAGTGACCTTTGAAGGTACGAGTGGGAGCAAATTCGCCCAACTTGTGACCAACCATGTCTTCGGTAACATAAACGGGAACGTGCTTTCTGCCATCGTGAACCGCAAAGGTGTGGCCTACGAAGTCAGGGAAAATGGTGGAGGAGCGAGACCAGGTCTTCAGAACTCTCTTTTCACCTTTTTCATTCATGTCGAGAACTTTCTTCATCAGAGACGCTTCGACGTAAGGTCCTTTTTTAACACTTCTACCCATCTGTCACACCTCCATTATTTCGAGTTTCTACGTTTTACGATGAACTTATCGGACTTGTTCTTCTTCTTGCGGGTCTTGTAGCCCAGAGCGGGTTTACCCCAAGGAGTAACAGGACCGGAACGACCGATGGGAGCACGGCCTTCACCACCACCGTGGGGGTGATCGCAGGGGTTCATAACAGAACCGCGAACGGTAGGACGAATGCCCATATGACGTTTTTTACCGGCTTTACCGAGGTTAATGTTTTCATGGTCCTGATTGCCTACAGTACCGATGGTAGCCTTGCAACGCAGGGAAACGAGGCGAACTTCACCGGAGGGAAGGCGGACCTGAGCGTATCCGTTTTCTTTTGCCATCAGCTGTGCAGCAGCACCGGCGGAACGGACCAACTGAGCACCCTTACCGGGATGCAGCTCAACGTTGTGGATATAGGTACCCGTGGGAATGTTTTCCAGGGGCAGGCAGTTACCGACTTTAATATCGGAAGCAGCACCGGAGTAAACAACGTCGCCAACCTTCAGGTTCTGAGGAGCAACGATGTAAGCCTTGGTACCGTCTTCGTACTGAACGAGAGCGATGTTAGCGGTGCGGTTGGGGTCATATTCGATGGTCATGACCGTTGCAGCAGCATCAACCATGTTTCTCTTGAAGTCGATAATTCTGTACTTCCTGCGGTTTCCGCCGCCGCGATGACGGACGGTGATGCGACCGTAGCTGTTACGACCGGAATATTTCTTCAGAGTAGTGAGAAGAGAGCGTTCCGGTTTATTGGTGGTGATCTCCTCGAAAGTGGAGACAACCATCGTTCTACGAGACGGAGTTGTAGGTTTAAATCTTCTGGTAGGCATTCTTGTCACTCTCCTCTTACATCAAGCCGTCGAAGAATTCGATGGTCTTGGAGTCTGCGGTCAGGGTGACGATGGCTTTCTTGAAAGAAGCGGTGGTGCCACGGGTGTAGCCCATTCTCTTCTTCTTGCCGTCGCAGTTAATCACGTTAACGGCAGCAACCTTGACCTTGAACAGTTCTTCAACTGCTTTTGCGATTTCGATTTTGTTAGCGTCTTTCGCAACCTTGAACGTGTACTTCTTCTGATTACGAGCCAGATCCATACTGTTTTCGGTGATGACGGGAGTGAGGATGATATCCTGTGCGAATTTCATCAGTTGTACACCTCCTCAACTTTGTTGACAGCCTCTTTGGTAATGATGAACTTGTCGTGCTTGACAATGTCATATACGTTCAGAGTGTTCACGCAAGCGGTCTTTACGCCTTCGATATTCCGAGCGGATTTGATCACGACTGCGTCGGGAGCGGGCATAACCACCAGGGCTTTGTCAGCTACGTTCAGAGCCTTCAGAACGTTGACCATGTTCTTGGTCTTGATTCCGTCAAATGCCAGAGAATCAACGACGATCAGATTACCTTCTGCAACTTTAGCGGACAGAGCAGACTTCATAGCAACTCTCTTTGCCTTCTTGTTGACAGAGTATCTGTACTTGCGGGGCTTGGGACCGAGAGCGATACCGCCATGGGTCCACTGGGGAGAACGGGTAGAACCCTGACGGGCACGGCCGGTTCCCTTTTGGCGCCAGGGCTTCTTGCCGCCGCCGCTGACTTCGGAACGAGTCAGGGTGGACTGAGTACCGTGACGCTGATTAGCCAGATAGTTCTTCACCATTTCGTGCATCAGAGGAACATTGATCTGTGCACCGAAAATGCTGTCGGAAAGTTCCATTTCGCCGGCTTCGTTGCCGAGCATATCGTAAACTTTAATCTTCATTTCACTTTCCTCCTATCTTATTTCTTGATGGCGGTCTTAACAACGACCAAACCACCGTTGGGGCCGGGAATGGCACCCTTGATAGCGATGAGATTGTTTTCTGCATCAACCTTAACAACGCTCAGGTTCTGAATGGTAACCTGTTCGCTGCCCATGTGACCGGGCATACCCTTACCCTTCATAACTTTGGAAGGAGTAGAGTTTGCACCCATAGAACCTTGGTGTCTGTGGTAACCGGAGGTACCGTGGGTCATGCGTTGTCTGTGGAAACCGAGGCGTTTGATGGTGCCTTGGTAACCCTTACCTTTGGAGATGCCGGTAACGTCAACCACGTCGCCGGAAGCAAAGACGTCAGCCTTAATTACATCACCGACGTTCATGGATTCGCTGTTGTCCAACTTGAATTCCTTCAGAACGCGTTTGTAAGCGACTTCTGCCTTGTCATAGTGACCTTTGAGGGGTTTGACAACCAGTTTTTCACGGATGTCTTCAAAACCCAATTGTACGGCGTTGTAGCCGTCGTTGTCTACCGTCTTCTTCTGAATGACGGTGCAGGGGCCGGCTTCCACAACCGTTACGGGAACAACGTTACCGTTTTCCGTAAAGAGCTGGGTCATACCGATCTTTCTGCCGATAATTCCTTTTTCCATTTTGAAATTCTCCTTTCGGTTATTGGTTGATCCCGGAAAGGGAGATCAACGTGACCGTATACCATATTATAATGGTACGGAATGACTTCTTTCCGCTGAGGCAAGTCATTGTTTCCTCGTGCATGGCTGAATTGAAATTAAAGTTTAACTTCGATTTCTACGCCTGCGGGAAGATCGACGCTCATGAGAGCTTCAACGACCTTCTGAGAGGGCTTGAGGATGTCGATAACACGCTTATGAGTGCGGGTTTCGAACTGTTCGCGGGAGTCCTTATATTTATGGACTGCACGCAGGATTGTGATGATTTCGCGTTCGGTGGGCAGAGGAACAGGTCCGGAAACCTTAGCTCCCATGCGAGTTGCGGTTGCGACGATCTTTTCACAAGCCTGATCGACCAGGTGATGGTCGTAGGATTTCAGCCGAATTCTCATTTTTTCAGTTGCCATTGCTTTCGCCTCCTTAAGTATTTGGGAAGAGTATGATCGGACAAGTTATCCGATCAAGACTTGGGCGATGAAAAACCGAACACTGCACCGTGTGTTTCATGGTTCGGACATAAAAATCGGATCAGGGCAAGCTGATCCAATCGACCGAACAGAATGCACCCTTTGGTGCGATCCGTCAGAAACAAGTGCTGAGAGGTAAAGATCTTTGCCTTACATCAACTAAGTTCGGTTTCATCCAATTTGAAATCGGATACGGCTCCCTCGGAACTACCTGCCGCCCAAATGCGGATTTCAGCAACCTCCGAGATCATAGCCTCTTTGCCATGCTTTGCTATTATACCATACACGACTCCGCGTGTCAAGTATTATAACAAAAAAAGTATTGAACTTTTTGTAAACTTTTCCATTTTCTTTGGACGTCGTAATTTTTTTCTTCTTTTCCCTCCTTTTCCTGTTGACATTTCCGTTTTTTTCGTGTAAAATAGAGACAGAAATAAAAATCCAAGAAATGAGGTAACCTATCATGGCTGAAAGAGACGATATTCTCGCATTGACCGACGAAGAAGGCAATGAAGTCAATTTTGAAATCATCGACGCATTGGAACACGAAGGCAAAACCTACGTTCTTTTGACTCCTGCCGAAGCCGGCGAAGAAGACGAAGTGGAAGTAGTTATGCTCCGCGTTGAAGATGACGGAGAAGAAGACATCCTCGTCACCGTAGACGACGAAGACGAATTCAACACCGTTGCCGCTCTTTTTGATGCAAAAGCCGAAGAATACGACCTGGCTGCAGAAGACGGTTGTTCCTGCGGTTGCGGTGATGACTGCCAATGCACCGAAGAAGACAACTGCGGTTGCGATTGCTGGAAAGACAAGAAGTAAACAATTTCTTCCGTTAATATATCACGCGTACGCGTATATATTATAATAGGAAGACAAAAGACAGTCTTCAATTACTTCCTGCGAAATACGACCCTTATGATTTTTCAGTTAAAACCTACACCTTTACTAAGGGAATCACTCTTCCCCTGTGGGTTTGCAGGCCTCCCGCCCCGGACTGCCATCGAGCCTCCGGCAAGCGGACGTTGGAAGCACAAAGCATGGGAGTGGATTTTACCCGCCCTGCTGTCAAGCAGGTTTACGAAGTCATAACGTCTCCCGAGACGCAACGGAACACGGTTTTGCGGGAGTTCCCCGAGCTTTTTGCTCGGGGGTTTTTCTTAATAAAAAAATACCGACGTTTTTCGTCGGTATTTTATTTTTAATTTTCTTCAAACCATTGTATAATCTTGTGGGCAAGGTCCGAATGAATCCCTTTGACGGCACACAATTCCTCTTTGGTTGCTTTGCGGATTTTGTCAATGGATTTGAAGTGCAAGAACAACGCCTTGGCTTTGGCTTTGCCCACCCCGGGAATGGATTCCAGTTGGGATTGTTGCATCGCCTTTTGCCGGAGATTTTTGTGATAAGAAATGGCGACCCGGTGAACTTCTTCCTGTAACCGTCCGCAAAACGCAAAGACTTCGGGAACGGGAGCAAAGGGTTTTTCCGTTCCGTCGGAAAAGACCAAGGACTTGGTTCGGTGACGGCTGTCTTTTTTCAGTCCCAACACGGGCAAAGAAATTCCCTCTTCTTTCAGGACTTGTTCCACCGCGTGAATTTGGGCAAGCCCCCCGTCGCACAGAATCACGTTAGGCAGCGGAGAAAAACCTTCGTCCCCTTCTTTAAATCGGGCGATGCGGCGTTGCACCGCTTCTCTCATATAATCGGTGTCGCCTCGCCCCAAAACCTGTTTAATTCGGTATTTTTTATATTTTTTTCGATCACAAACGCCGTCTTTGACCGAAATACTGCCGCAAACCACGTCACTTCCCGCGGTTTGACTGATGTCGTAAACTTCCATCAAATCCACGTTTGAAAGCCCGGAAAATTCCCGAAAGGCGTCCAGTTGCCGTTGAATTCGGGCGGTTTTTCCTTCGTATTGCAGCATTCTTTCCCCTGCATTACGGTCGGCAAGAGCACGAAGCCGCAGATCTTGTTCGTAGGAGGGAACGGTAATCTTTCCTTTCAACCATTGGTTCAAAAGATTCGTCCACTCGTATTCTTCAGGGAGATAAATTTTGCCGGGAGGCAGGGTATCTTCCGTGTAAAACCGTTCCAAATACTGACGGAGAAGATCGGGGGTAAAGGGTTCTTCAAACACGTCGCACCGTTCTCCCACCACGTAGCCGTTCCGGAGACGAAGAAGAAAAATACAGCATTTCCCCTCCCCCGCCTTATATCCGAAATAATCCGCATGGCGGTTTTGAGACAACACGGGACGCTGTTTTTTGGAAATCATGGCAAGGGCATTTCGGCGATCCCGCAACAATGCCGCCCGTTCAAAGTCCAACCGTTGTGCAGCCTGTTCCATTTCTGCGGTAAGTTCGGATTCTACCACGTCGGTTTTCCCCTCCAGAACGGAGCAAATGGAATCGTAGGCTTTTTTCAGTTCTTCCGGGTCGGCTTTTCCTGCACAAACGCCGTTACAACGCCCCATGTCGTATTCCAGACAGGGTTTTGTCCGGGGTTTATACTTGCAGGAAGGCAATTTATAGGCGGTATTGAGATATCCTACAATATGGGATACGTTTTGCAATTTTGCAAACGGTCCAAAACAACGGGCACCGGCCGGCCGGGTATACTCCGCCCGAACCATAGGACACCCATCTACCACCGAAACACAGATAAAGGGATATCCATGCCCCGATTTAAGTTTGATATTATAAAAGGGGTTGTGCTGCTTAATCAGACTGCATTCGGTGATCAACGCGTCCAATTCGTTTTCGCACAAAATCACGGAAAACCGATCCACCCGTTCTATCATGCGTTCTACTTTCGGTTCGTGGGGAACGTTGCGAAAATAGGAGGCGACCCGATTCCGGAGCTTGACCGCTTTTCCCACATATATGACTACCCCCGAGGTGTCATACATAGTATACACCCCGGGAGAATCCGGTAATTCATTTGCTTTTTTTAATAATTCGGCACGTGTCATTATTCCATGACAAAGTTGCTCTGAATCAGAGCGACCAGACCTTCAATGGCTTCCTGTTCGTCGGGACCGTTGGCAATCAGCTGGATTTCCGTATCCTTGGTGATGCCCAGAGAAAGGATCCCCAGCAAGGATTTTGCGTTAACACGACGATCGTCTTTTTCTACGGAAATGGAAGACTTATATTCGTTTGCTTTCTGGGTGAAATAGGTAGCGGGACGGGCATGAAGGCCCACAGGGTTGGTTACTTTCACGGTTTTGTTCAGCATTTTCGTTTCTCCTGTGTTCGATAATAAATTTTGTAAGTTTACAGGGATAGATTATTATATATCGACAAGTATATTATACAACGAAACCAAAAAAAAGTCAACAAAAAAATGATACAAAAAAACCTTATTAATTTCTTGGTTTTCTGTTATTTTGCACGATTTTTGGCAAAATTCGCCTCGTTTTTCTTCCTGTTTTCCCCTTGGAATGCAAATTCTGAACGGGATATTTGCTTTTTCGGGAGAGAAAATGTAAGAGAAAGATCTTCATTTTTTTTGAATGATCTTATTCTTACAGAAAGGAGAAAAGTCCAATGCAGCACAAACGAGGCATACCTTATTATATGCAGAAATTTCGTTTTTTTGTAGCCTTGATGTTGGTCCTCGCCGCCGGCTCGGGATCCATGACGCAAAAAACGGTGACCACCGCCGCAAAAAGCGACCCCATCTCCCCAACGGAACAAGCTTACGTTTTGCCGGTAGCAAAAACAGATCCTTCCACGGTAAAGACCGTCATTCCCGGTGGGGATGCGGTAGCGGTCCGCCTCATTTCCCAAGGGGTTATCGTTTTGGGATTTACCGATCAGGACAAAGACAATCCGGCACGGACGGCAGGACTAAAAAAAGGGGATCGAATTTTACAAGTAGGAGAGATTGAGATCACCTGCAACGAAGATTTGGCAGACGCCTTAACGCTTCAGGGCGGAAATGCCGTAACGGTGCGGTATTTGCGGGGAGAAAAAACACACGAAACCACCGTATGTCCCCGCAAAAATCAAGACGGCACCTGGCAAATGGGTGTTTTGATCAAAGATTCCACCGCCGGCATCGGCACTTTGACCTATATTATTCCCGGAACGGGAGAATACGGTTGTTTGGGACATGGAATCACCGATCCGGATACCGATACTTTATTTTGTGTCGGACGGGGGGATTTATTCCCTGCTCAGATTACGAATTTGCGAAAAGGCGAATGCGGAACGCCCGGAGAATTGCAGGGATCTTTCGGATCCCCCGCTTGGGGCAATTGCGTCAAAAATTGTGAAACGGGATTGTTCGGTCAGCTGGACGTGACCCTATTTGCCCATCGGGAAACGGTGGACGTTGCAACAAAACAAGAAGTGCGAGAAGGTTCCGCCACCATTCGTTGTACCCTAGACGACGGGGGCATTCAGGAATACGACATCGAAATCGTCCGCATCTACCGGGCGTTTGGCGGGCCCACGAAAAATATGCTGATCCGGGTCACCGATTCGGCGTTATTGGAAAAGACGGGAGGTATCGTTCAGGGAATGTCCGGCTCTCCCATCTTCCAAAACGGAAAACTGGTCGGGGCGGTCACCCACGTATTAATCAACGACCCAACTTCCGGCTACGGAATTTTTATCGAAAACATGCTAAACAAAGCCGCATAACAAAAAAAGAGGACGGAAAATCCGTCCTCTTTCCTTGACTTTTCCAAAAACCTATGTTATAATGAACAAAAAATTAAACGAGGTCCCATTATGCAAACGAAAATCAAAGAGCGGCTTTGGTTCCTTTTGGGCGTTGCCATCTGCTTTACCGTTGCCGCCCTTTCTATTTTTGTGGAACGGCTCATTCCGGGAGAAATTCTGGGAGCGTCCATTATCGCCCTGTTTTTGGGGACGATCATCAACAGCTTTTTCCATCCCGCGTGGATGAAACCGGCGTTGAAATTTACGTCGAAAAAAGTCCTGAAGATCGCCATTATTCTTTTGGGCGCATCTCTGTCGGTCAAGACCATTCTTACGGTAGGCAAGATGACCTTTTTCGTAATGATCTTCACCTTTGCCATGTGTTTCGGCGGCGGATTTTTCTTGCGGAAAATCTTTGGACTCAACTGGAAATTAAGCAATTTGATTTCCGCAGGAACGGGAATTTGCGGCGGCTCTGCCGTGGCGGCAATTGCTCCGGTCATTGACGCGGACGACAAAGATATCGCCTTTGCCATGTCTTCCACCTTTTTATTTGACATGGTGATGGTTGCAATTTATCCCATCATGGGAAGACTTTTGGGCATGACGGATATTGCCTACGGCATTTGGGCGGGAACGTCGGTCAACGACACCGCCAGCGTCGTCGCCTCCGGCTATGCCTTCTCCGAAGTGGCGGGAGATTTTGCCACCATGGTCAAACTGACCCGCACCATCGCCATTATTCCTACAGTCCTGGTCTTTGCTTACATCGGAATGCGGATCAAGAAGAAAGAATTACAAGCCGCAAGCGGAAATCAAAAAGTAAATCTTATGAAGATCGTCCCCTGGTTTATCGGTGGATTTTTGATTTTGGCAATTCTTAACAGCCTGGGTTGGATTCCCGCCGTAGCTTCCGGTCTTTTGAAAAACACCAGCAAATTCCTGATGGTCTCCGCCCTGGCAGCCATCGGACTGAACACAAGCCTGCTGGACTTTAAAAAAGCGGGGGTTGCTCCCGTCCTGTACGGAATCACCATTGACACCCTGGTCACCCTCACCGCCCTGGGCGTGATTTGGTGCATGGGATTAATGTAATGAAAAATTTTGAGAGAATCGGCAATCTGTCGATTCTCTCTTTTTATTTTTTATTCTTCTTCCCTCTTTGCCTCTTCCAGCATCCAGCGTTTGACGCCGGCGGGGGTTAAGGCGATTTGAAGCCCCGTAAAATCTAAAATTCGGTCCCCTTGCCGAGAAACGATTTTTCCGTGAAGGTTGGTAATTTCCGCAAAATCCTGTTCCGTAAGGTCGCTTAACATGGTCGTCAGGTCTTTGGTATCAAAGCCGTCGGCTTCCATTTCCCTTTGCAATTCGGGAAGCGTTCCGATTCCTTCCGCCAACAGATCTACCACTTTTTCTTCCGGGGTCATATACAAAATCCTCTTTCGGTTTTTCTTTTATTGTACCACGGCAACGAAAAAATGTCAAGAGAAAAAGACCGTATTCCATGATAAATACGGTCTTTTCGTCGTTTTTGCTTACCGATCCAGAGCGTCGCTGACTTCGTTTCGCATGGGACGAAACAGCAGAGAAATTGCCCAAACACCGGCAATACCCACCAGGGTAAAGACGATTTTGGTCAAAATCGAATCCGATCCGCCCAACAGCCAGGAGACGAAATCGAAGCCAAACAGCCCGATACTCCCCCAGTTTAAAGCCCCAACGGTGACCAGCAAGATTGCAAGTTTGTCCAAAAATGACATGATGCAGATTCCTCCGTCCATAAATTAAACATGAAAAGACGATTCTTTTCGCATACAGTTTGTCCGAAAATTCACCAATTATACCGTCCTGTAAAAAAATCCGTTGACAAAAAGAAGAAAATGAGGTATAATAAAACTGTCAAAATTTAAAATCATATTTTAGCGTCGCTTTTTCGCGACCATAAGGAGTTTGTTCATGAATCCCATTGAAGTTGCCCGTAATTTGTTTCTCCTCCGCCGGGAGCACAGCATGACCGCAGAAGAATTGGCGGACGCCCTGGAAGTGACCCCGGAATTGGTCTGTGAATGGGAATGTGCAAAAACCTCTCCCACCCTGGAACAAATCAACCGTTTGGCAAAGGTGTACGGGGTTTCCGTCTCCGATATTATCGTTTCTCCCAAAACCTCCCACCTGCCGAAAAGCGAATTCCCCAAACCCGCACCGGTAAAAAAGGAAACGACGCCGAAAACCCAAACTCCGGTGGACGAAGAACCCATCCCTCCCAGGAAATCGTCTCAGGCGTGGGAAATTGTGGTGATTATTCTGTTGCTCCTGATCATCGCCGCCTCGGTAACCTTCCTGATCAAACCCGAATGGTTCCCCTTAAAATCCCTGTTTGGGGCTTGGGTAAACCTGATGTTGCCTCGTCTGTTATAATTTTTTCCTTTCTCCGCAGAGATTTTCTGCGGAGAAATTTTGCAATTTATTCACATACGACCCTTGCATTTCATAAGAAAATGTGTTATACTATTATAGCAATTTCATAGGGGGATATAGCTCAGCTGGTTAGAGCGTTCGCTTCACATGCGAGAGGTCATGGGTTCGAGCCCCTTTATCCCCACCAAAAAAATGACAGGTTTTAACCTGTCATTTTTTATATTCTTTCCTCTCTTAAAAAAGTTCCGATTTTCGCCCTTGCATCTGTAAAAAAAACAATGTATAATAAAAAAAAGGGAGGGGCAGAAAAATAAAAAAGTCCCCTAAAAAAAACGGAGGGTATTATGTTACGGGTTGTAAATCTTACCAAAGTCTACAAGTCCAAGCACGGTGTCGACACTCGGGCCTTGGACGGGGTAACGTTGCAATTTCCTGAAAAAGGAATGGTCTTCCTTTTGGGGAAATCGGGAAGCGGGAAATCCACCCTGTTGAACGTTTGCGGAGGATTGGATAATCCCACGTCCGGGGAAATTATTGTGAAGGGAAGAAGCAGTAAGAACTTTTCCCAAAGCGATTTTGACTCCTACCGCAACACCTTTATCGGCTTTATTTTCCAAGAATACAATATTCTTAACGAATTTTCCGTGGAAGATAATATTGCCCTTGCATTGGAATTACAAGGAAAATCCAAAGATAAAAAAGCCATCGCCAAGCTGTTGGACGACGTGGATCTGACCGGCTTTGCCAAGCGGAAGCCCAACACCCTTTCCGGCGGACAAAAGCAACGAATCGCCATCGCCCGGGCATTGATCAAAAACCCCGAGATTATCATGGCGGACGAACCGACGGGTGCCTTGGACTCCAACACCGGGAAACAGGTTTTCGACACCCTGAAGAAACTGTCCCGGGACAAATTGGTCATCGTCGTTTCCCACGACCGGGAATTTGCGGAACAGTACGGGGATCGAATCATTGAACTGAAAGACGGAAAAGTATTATCCGACGTTTCCAAAACGCAACAGAAACAACAGGCATTGACCCAAAACATTAACGCCGTAGGGAACGTCTTGAGCATGAAGAACGGGGCTGACCTGACCGAGGCAGATTTTGAACAGATCAAGACCTTTTTGAAACATTCCTCCGGAGACGTGGTCATCGCCACCGGGGAAAAAGAAGTTTCCAACTTTAAAAAAGTCAGCAGGATCAATGACGCGGGAGAACAGGAAGTTTTTTCCGACACCGACGAATCCAACCTGGAACAAAAGACCTACACCAAAGAAGAAAGCAAATTCATTCGCTCCAAACTCCCCGGACGCCATGCGGCAAAAATTGGGCTTTCCGGATTAAAAAGCAAACCTTTCCGGTTGTTTATGACCATTTTGTTGTGTACCGTTTCTTTCGTCATGTTTGGGCTTCTGTCTACCCTGAATTTCTACGACAGCGAACAGACCTTCCGAGAAACGCTGACCTTGGCTCAACCGGAATTCTTGAAAGCAGATAAAAGCTACCAGGCAACGATTACGTGGTTCTCTTTCGGGCAAGAAGAAAATTCTTATGAAGCCCTTTACAAAACTCGCTTCACCGAAGAGGATCTGACGGCCCTGAAAGAACAAACCGGGGACCGTATCTTCGGCGGGATTTCCACCTACCTGACCTTAAATACGCGGAATACGTCCCGCTATTGGGTTCCTCGCATTGGAACCATAGGATATTTGCCGGAGGGACACCCCCTGCGGGAGAGAATTTCCGGAGAATACCCCGACAAAAAGAATGAAATTGTCCTTTCTTCCTATTTCGCAGATCTGACCGTGGCGTGTCAAATCTATGACGCCGACGGAAAAGCCGTTGACATCGCCAATCCCCAAGATCTGATCGGCAAAAAGATTTCCTTGGACGGTGTTACCTACACAATCTCCGGATTGTTTGATTGCGGAACCGTTGACGGAAAATACGACGTGCTGAAAGACTCCTCGGAACAGGACAACCGACTGCAGATGGAATTGGAATACTACCTGTCTGACGGACTGTTCCTGTTTGCCTTTGTCAACGATGAGGGCATGAACGCCGCGGTAAAACGCTATGAAAACTACAAGGGCGGCGAACTCTACTATTATCGTTCCGCTGCATCCGATTTGGTCTTGCCCGGCGAAGAGGCATCCTATCCCGAATGGGGCAACTCCTATTACATTTCCCAAGAGGAAGTTTCTTCTGCCTGGGTTTATTATCCTTTGGCAGAAAAAACCAAACCGGCAGACGACGAAATCATCGTTTCCGCCGCAACTTATTACAATGCTCTCTCCGAACTGATCTACCGTCAGATCAACGCCCTGCAAGAACAGGAACGGTATGACGAAGCGGAAAAACTCTATCCTCTCACGGAAGCCTGTTCCGCTCTGGCATACGGCAGAAAGTGGGTGGAAATTGAGGGTGGAAAAGGTGAAGAGATTATTCTTACCGCCGCAGAAAAAGACGCCTATCGTCAAAAACTTTCCGACTTTGAAAAGAATAACGTGGACGGATTGACCCTTTCTCTCAAGCTATTCAGTTCTTCTTCCCAGAGTACCATCGGCGACGCCAAAGAATACCGGGTGATCGGATTCTATGATTTGGGCGAAGATAACCAAGAATACCTGGTTCTTTCCGACGCTCAAGCATCCACTCTGTGGGAAGAACAGAAAATGCAGGTAGAATACTATGAAGAAATTTCTTCCGTTTACGTAGAACCCGAAAACGCTCGATACGACTATCTCTATCTGCCCTACGACCACTCCCAGGAACAACAGAATCTGTACTGGGATATGTACCATTCGGAAGAATACAAAGAAGACGGAAGCAGAGTCATGCTGGTTGGCTCTTTTGTGGAAGATCTCCGGTTTGCCGACGAAATCGTCAAGACCCTGTCTATTGTCTTCCTGTACGTTGGCTTGGTCCTGTTGGTATTTGCTGTCCTTCTCTTCTCCAACTTTATCGCCACCTCCATTTCGCAGAAAAAGCGGGATATCGGCATTCTCCGGGCAGTCGGGGCAAGAAGTTTTGACGTATTCAAAATCTTTTTCTCCGAATCGTTCTTTATCGCGGCTCTCTGCAGTGTGTTTGCCATTGTGGGTTGCCTTGTGGCTTGTCGCTTTATCAACCTGGCTCTGGCAAAAAGCCTGGGGGCGTCGTTGGTGGTCTTCGGCATTCCCTCCATCTCCATTCTGTTGGGAGTCGCCTTGCTTACTGCCGTAATCTCCACCTTCCTGCCGGTCTACAACGCCGCCAAGAAAAAACCCGTCGATTCCATTCGGGCATTATAAAAAAGGAAACAAAAAGGCTCGGAAGATTTTTCTTCCGAGCCGATTTTATTTTATTTATCCTTCCGTTACGGTAGCACCGTAGCGGTCGATTTCGGGGGAAAGAACTTTCCAGCCTTTGACCGTTTCGTTGCGAAGCCGTGCCGAGAGACGTCCGGCAAAATTCCGGTCGTCGGTCAATGCCAACAGTGTGGGGCCGGCCCCGCTGATGCAAAAGGCGATGGCACCCGATTCCATGGCAAGGCGATGCACCGTTTCATATTCGGGAATCAGCGAAAACCGGTAGGGCTGATGGAGACGGTCGTTTAACGCCCGGGAGATTACGCTCTTATTTCCGGTTTCCAAGGCTTTCAGCAAAACGGCACCGTGGGAAATGTTATATACCGCGTCGGCACGGGTATACATTTCCGGCAGAGCCTTCCGAGCCTTGTGGGTGGACAGTTCAAAGGTGGGGATACAGACCACAAACCGCAGCCCCTCTGCCATTTGATAGGTCACCGTATCGGGAACGCCGTCGTTCATCATGGAGGCGGTCAAGCCACCGTAAAAGGCGGGAGCCAGATTGTCCGGATGCCCCTCGATTCGGGTTGCCAATTCCAGCATTTTTCGGTTATCAAAGGGATATCCCGCTTCCGCATTGGCGGCAACCACCCCGGCAACAATCATGGCAGCAGAAGAACCCAGCCCCCGGGAAACGGGAATTTGGGTCTCCAGCATTTCCATACGAAGCCCAGTATATGGGACACCGGCTTCTTGCAAGGTCATTTCGTAGGCACGAACCGAAAGATTTTTCGGATTGCAATATTTTTCCGCACAACCGATAATCTCCAATCCTTCGTCGATGGCTTCAAAGGTGTAGGTATTGTACAGCCCCAAAGCACAGCCAAAAGAATCGAAGCCCGGCCCTAAATTGGCGGTGGTTGCGGGAACACGAACGGTACGTTTCATGCTTCTACCTTCTTTAATACGTAATCAAGAATGGAATCTTTGGGAATTACGTCGGTGTGAAGAACGGCTTTTTCTTTCAGTCCGGAAAGTCCGGCGGGAATGGGAACGTTGGTCCGGTCGTGCAACTGTTTCATAACCTTAAATTCATCTTCGTCCGGCGTATGCCCCAACCCGGTCAAAACCGATACGGGGAATTTATAGGGAGATGCGGTGGAAAGAACGATGACCGCACCTTGCAGTTTTTCTGCCTTAAATTGATTTGCCACGTTGACCGCAACGGCGGTGTGGGTATCACAAAGATAACCGTAGGTTTCGTAGGTTTCTCCGATGGTGGAAAGGGTTTCTTCTTCGGAACAGCATCCGGCAAAGAACACGTCTTTCAATTTTGCCAAAACCGAAGCGTCTACGGTGTATTCGCCGATTTTGTTCAAATCGTTCATGTATCCGGCAATCATTTCACAATTTCCGCCGGAAGCCAGATACAGCATCCGTTCCAGATTGCTGGACACCAAAATATCCATGGAGGGAGAATTGGTACGGTGGAAGACCCGGCGGCGGTCATACCGACCGGTATTCAAAAATTCCGTCAAAACGTCGTTTTGGTTGGAGGCACAAATCAGTTTATTTATGGGAAGCCCCAGGCATTTTGCAAAATATCCCGCCAAAATGTCTCCGAAATTCCCCGTGGGGACCACAAAATTGACGCCGTCACCCATGGCGATTTCTCCGGCGGCAACCAAATCGCAATAGGATTTATAGTAGTATACGATTTGCGGAGCCAGACGTCCGATATTGATGGAGTTGGCACTGGAAAGCATAATCCCGTATTGTTTCAAGTCTTTCCCCGCACAGGCGGCAAAGGTGTTCTTTACCCCGGTCTGGGCGTCGTCAAAATTTCCGTCGATGGCACAAACGGTAACGTTATTTCCCTCTTGAGTCACCATTTGGGCTTTCTGCACCGCAGAAACTCCGCCGTTGGGATAGAACACGATAATGCCGGTTCCGTCCACGTCGTGGAACCCCTCCAGGGCGGCTTTCCCCGTATCCCCGCTGGTGGCGGTAAGAATCATAATTTTTTCGGTGATGCCCAACTTCTTCTTGGCTTCGGTAATCAGCACCGGCAACATGGACAAAGCCACGTCTTTGAACGCCGAGGTGGGGCCGCGGAACAGTTCCAACACGTAATCCTGACCCACTTTCACGGTAGGAGTCACGTCGTCGGTCTCAAACTTTCCGCCGTATGCCCGATGCACCATTTCCGCCATTTCGGCTTCGGTAAATTCGTCAAATAACGTCTGCAAAATCACCGCAGCCATTTCTTCGAAAGACTTGTCCGCCAACTGCTGGGGGGTGACTTTCAAAGAATCCAAATTCACAGGCAGGTACAATCCCCCGTCGGGAGCAATCCCTTGCAGAATGGCTTCCAGGGAATTTACGGTATGGTAAGAACGGGTGCTTTGGTACAACATGGTCAAATCCTCCACAGGAACAATAATATCATAAGTATAAATAATATCTAATTATAGCACCGATTCCCCATTTTGTCAATGACAGAACCGGAAAAGGGGGGATAAAATTGTTTCAAAAATATGAAATTTGATTTTTTTTGAAAAAACTCTTGCATTTTTCAAAACAATGTGCTATAATAAAATGCAATGTAATCAACTTGTGCCTTTTCGGCACACTCGGAAAGGAATGAAAATAGATGAAGGACGGAATTCATCCCGTTTACAAAGACACAACCATCACTTGTGTTTGCGGTAACGTAATCCACACCCGCTCCACCAAAGACGACATCCGTGTTGAAATTTGCTCCGCCTGCCATCCTTATTACACCGGCAAGCAGAAGCTGGTTGATACCGGCGGCCGCGTAGACCGTTTCAAGAAGAGATTCAACCTGAAGTAATTCAGAGCTTTTCAAGAAAACAATCAAAGGACGAATCCTATAGGATTCTTCCTTTTTTCTTTTTATTCTTGGATTTCCTGCTTGACCGTCATCGCTTTTTTCTTTCGATGTCGCCGAATGGGGATAAAGATGGCGAGGAACACCACCGTCCCGGGAATTATTACGAAAAATCCCACGTAAGGCAACGCAGAAACCAGCACCACGAACAGATTCCGGAAAAAGATGCCGATATCCGCCATAGCGTCGGCAAGATTCGTCCCGATCTCTTCCCAAATCGTGGGTTCCGCGACGGGAATGGGTTCGGTGGATTCAGTAACGTAGAGCGAGACGGTGGCGTATTCCACCTGATTATCGTATTTCCGTAAAGTAGATTCACAGGATTCGATTTGATAACGAACGTTGGACAGGCGATCTTGCAACGAAATAATATCGCTCACCGATTTTGCCGACTCCAACAACGCCAAAAGACTGGTTTCTTCCGCCCGTAGGGCTTTCAGGCGGGATTGGGTATCCACGTACTGCAAGGTAACGTCGCTCATCTGCTCGGTCTTCCGGGTAACCGCCCCTAACGAGTCAATCAATTCCAGGACACTATCGGTCTCTCCCACGGGGATCCGCAGAGTCATAGACGCATAGCGAGAAGTTTTGGTAGGCGTATTTTCCGACGACCGTTCCACGTATCCCCCGCTGGCAAGAACACCTTCCCGTACCCGGGTGAGAAATTCGTCAAACCGGTCGCTTCTCGCTTCCAAATCCACAGTGCGGATCAGTTTCCGATCGTCGCTGACCGTTGAATCGCTGCCGGAAGCAAGATTTCCCGACGAATCCGGAGATTCGCTTACAAAGGAGTCCGGGGAAGCCACGCTGTCTTTTCCGGGAGACTCAAAAAATTCCTCTCCGCCCAAAGGAAAATCCTCCGAAACATTCTCTCTGCCCCCGGGAACCCCGGCACTACACCCCGCAAGCAGAGCAAAAACCAACACCGCGGACAAAAACACAAACAGGACTTTTCGAGTCATACACTCAACCCCTTTTTTTTTCAGTATAGCATAAAAAAACCCGGCTAACAAGATTTTTTCAAAAAAATCTATAAAAAATTTGCAATTTCCCCCTTGACAATCGTCTGAAAATGTATTATAATAGTCAGGTAATTAACAAGCAGGTGTAGTTCAATGGTAGAACTCCAGCCTTCCAAGCTGGCCACGGGGGTTCGATTCCCCTCACCTGCTCCATTTTTTTTATAAAATTTAGGATTCGTTACTGCGAATCCATTTTTTTGTGCAAAAAACGGAATCGAACGCCGAGGGGGTGAATGACAGTCCGGGGGACTGTCAGAGCCGAGGCCGCCCTGTCCGCAGACAGGGGCGATTCCCCTCACCTGCTCCATTTTTTATAAAATTTAGGATTCGTTACTGCGAATCCATTTTTTTGTGCAAAAAACGGAATCGAACGCCCTTCGGGGAACCAGCCCTTTTGCGGTGCCCAAAAAAACCGTCGCATCCGTAGGTGCTTGCTTTTTTCGACCGCTGCACCACAACCGTCTCGCTTCTTCCGCCCCCGGCGGTGCTTCGGCGGTTGTGCCCACCTGCTCCATTTTTTATAAAATTTAGGATTCGTTACTGCGAATCCATTTTTTTTGTGCAAAAAACGGAATCGAACGCCCTTCGGGGAACCAGCCCTTTTGCGGTGCTTCGGTGGTTGTGCCCACCTGCTCCATTGTTTGAAATCAAAAGATGGATTCCTTTTTTATTCCCAAATAGTTTCCTCTTGCATTTTTTATAAAAATATGGTATGATATAAGATATATGGTTAAACCATTGTTGAAAGGAGTCAGTTCATGGAATTTAGCGTGAATCATCCGATTCTGTTCGTCCTTGTGGGTATCATTGTGGCGGCAGTTTTGGGGCAATCAATCTTCTTTTTGGTCAAGGCCTGGAAACGGGGCGTTGCCATTGGAATGGACAAGAAAAAACTGCGGAGCATTGCGGTAACGGCGGGGGTTTTTACCATCGCACCGGCGGTTGCCATCGTCATCAGTGTTATCGCTCTTTCGAAAAAATTGGGGCTGGCACTCCCTTGGCTGCGGTTGAGCGTGGTAGGCTCCCTGTCTTATGAAGCCATTGCGGCGGAAAATACGTCTCTTGCCATGGGACTTTCCGGAAGCACTGCTCCCAATGCTTCTCAATTTGTTACCATTGTTTTAGTTATGACCCTGTCGATTATGGTGGGGATTTGGCTGGTTCCCGTAATCTGCAAACGATTGCAAAACGGCATGGGAAAGTTGGAACAGCGGGATAAAAAATGGGCGGACGTTTTTCAATCCGCCATGTTTATCGGTATGATTGCCGCTTTTGTAGGGTTTGTGTTCTGCGATGTTTCCGGGGCTTTTTCCGGAAAATTGGAAGGGCTGATTCCCGTATTGGTTATGGCGGTTTCCGCGGTGGTTATGGCAGTTTGCGGACTTGTGGCAACCAAATTTAAAAAGATTCATTGGATTGCCGACTATGCTCTGCCCGTGTCTCTTTTGGTGGGTATGGCTAGTGCGATTCCCATCACCGAATGGTTGTCGTAAGGAGGGATAGACGATGAAAAAACCGTTAACTTATATGGATCAAGTTCACCGTTGGGGACGGATCTGGAATCTGTCCATGATGGTTATTTTGTTGGCGTTTCCGGTGGCGGTTGCCCTGATTTTCCGAGCAACTCCCGATTGGAACGGATTTTGGAAAGGCTTACTTGCCACGGCTCCCATGTATTGGGCGGTAGGGGTGATTGAAACCATTACCTTTATCCCCATGTTAGGTGCGGGCGGTTCCTATTTGTCCTTCGTTACGGGGAATATTTCCAACCTGAAATTGCCCTGTGCCTTGAATGCGTTGGAACAGGCGAAGGTAAAGGCAAACTCGGAGGAGGGGGAAGTGGTTTCCACCATCGCCATTGCGGTGTCCTCCATTGTGACTACGTTGATTGTCATTCTGGGCGTGGTTTTGATTGTTCCCTTGTCTCCGGTATTGGCATCTCCCGTACTGACTCCCGCTTTTGACCAGATGATTCCCGCTCTGTTCGGGGGATTGGGCGTTGTTTTCGTTTCTCGAAACTGGAAACTTGCCGTAGCTCCCGTGGCATTGATGCTGATTCTCTTTATCGCCGTTCCTGCCCTGAATGCGGATACGGTGGGGATTATGGTCCCGGTAAGCGTGGTTTTCACCCTGATTATCAGCCGAATCATGTATAAGAAAAATTGGTTGTAAGAGAAGGGCTGGGTAAGTTATGATTGCTCTTTATATTGTTTTGGGATTGATTGCCTTGTTCTTGGCGGTCATTCTCCTTCGGGCGGCGATGTTCCGCCCCAAGACCATGCCGGTGACCGAAGCGGAACCGGTGGAATTTGACGGCGATAAGGCTGTTTCGGCTCTGCAACAATTGGTACGTTGCAAAACAATTTCTTATTACGATTCCTCCTTAGAAGACGACGAAGAATTTGAAAAGTTGATTGGGCTTTTGCCGGAATTGTACCCCAACGTATTCCAAACTTGCTCCTTTGACCGTCTCCCCGACCGGGCGTTGCTCTTTTGCTGGAAAGGAAAATCTTCCGCCCACCCCTCGGTAATGATGGCACACTACGACGTGGTACCGGTCAACGAAGACCATTGGGACAAAGATCCCTTCTGCGGCGATATTGAAGAGGGCGTTATGTGGGGCAGAGGGACGTTGGATACAAAAGTAACCATGAACGGCGTTCTATCGGCGGCGGACACCCTGATCGCCGGCGGTTTTGTCCCGGAAAACGATCTGTATTTTGCCTTTTCCGGAGGCGAAGAAGTCAACGGCAAAGGGGCCTCCAACATTGTGGATTGGTTTGAAGAACGCAAAATTGACCTGGGGCTTGTGGTGGACGAGGGGGGCGGCGTTGTGGAAAACGTGTTCCCCGGAGTAAAAGCACCCTGCGGCGTTGTGGGGATCGCAGAAAAGGGCATGATGAATGCCATTTTCACCGTCAAATCCCAAGGAGGACACGCCTCGGCTCCCAAACCCCATACGCCGGTAGGGATTCTCTCCCGGGCTTGCTGCAAATTGGAAGCAAATCCCTTTCCTATGCACGTGACCAAGCCGGCGGCGGAAATGTTTGACACCCTGGGACGGCACTCTACCTTTTTGTATAAGATTATCTTTGCAAACTTCGGAATTTTCCAGGGGATTTTGGATTTGTTGGGACGAAAGACCGGCGGAGAGATCAACGCACTTCTTCGCACCACCGTTGCTTTTACCCAAATGGAAGGCAGTACCGCCCCCAACGTAATTCCGCCCCAAGCCACCATGGTTGCCAATCTGCGGTTGAATCCCGCGGATACGGTAGATTCTGCAAAGGCACGGTTGGAAAAGGTGATTGACGACGAAAACGTCGTGGTCACCGTAGGAAGCCATATGAATCCCAGCCGCATTTCCCAAACCGATTGCGAGGCTTGGAAGAAAGTGGAAAAAGCCGTGGCGGAAACCTGGACGGGGTGCTTGGTCGCTCCCTATTTGATGGTACAATGCTCCGACTGTCGCCATTACGGACGGATCTCCGATAAAGTGTATCGGTTCTCTGCCATGGATCTGACGGCGGAAGAACGTGCCACCATTCACGGAAACAACGAACGGATTCGCCTGGACGCCGTGAAACGGGCGGTAGAATTTTATCTGCGTCTGATGAAACAATGCTAAAATAAAAACCGGAAACAGAATTTGTTTCCGGTTTTTTGTTGTCTTAACTTATTGCAATTCTGCCAACATGGATTCTGCCCAATCGCCGTTTTCAAAGACTTTCACGCGGGTTCCGTCGCCCCGAATCCCGGTGATGGTCATATCGTCGGCTCCGATCATGAAATCCACGTGAATCAAAGAATCGTTGATCCCACGGTCGGTCAGTTCTTTGCGGGTCATTTTGTCGAATCCGGGGTAGAGATTGGTAAAGCCCGAACCCAACGCCACGTGACAAGAAGCGTTTTCGTCAAACAGGGTATTGTAGAACAAGATTCCCGATTGATTGATGGGAGAAGATTTGGGTACCAATGCCAATTCTCCCAGCATTTTCGCTCCCTCGTCCATGCTCATCAACTGATCCAGCATCGCCTGACCTTTTTCCGCTTCCCAGGAAACGGCTTTGCCTTGGTCGAAGGTGATGGAGAAGTTTTCAATCAACTGACCATTATAGGACAGAGGCTTGGTGGAGACCAATTTCCCGGAAGCGGCACCCGCTTTGGGAGAGGTGAAAATTTCTTCTGTGGGAAGATTGGGGTTAAAGAAATGTCCGTTCAAAAAGGCTTCGCCCCCGCCCATCCATTGTACCCCGGGAATCAACCCGGCGATAAAGTTGGTGCCGTTGGAAGAGGTATATTCCATGGCGGTAAAGGCGTTTTTGTTCAGCCAATCACATTTGGCACGGAAGGCTTCGTTGATCTTTTTCCATTCTTTCACCGGATCGGTATCGGCGGAAACGTGAACCGATTTGAGAATGGCATCCCACAGTTTTTCCACAGCGGCTCCCGCGGTCAGGTCGGGGAAAATTTTCTTTGCCCACGCCTTGGAAGGTACTGCGGCAATGGTCCAAGCATGGCGGTTGTCCATCTGATCCCGATAGGGTTTGAACACCTTGACCCGGGCAGACTGAACGGCACGGATCTTTTCTTGGCTGATGCCCCGCAACAGGTCGGGGTCGGAAGAATCCAGGAAGATCCGGCAGGGTAAACGTTCCGCCATATCCTTTGCTTTTTCCTTTTCCCAACGGGCAACTTCCGCCATTACGTCGGTCATACGATGGGTATAATGCAGCCGGGTGATTTCATCGTGGCTCCATTCCACCGAAACGTGGGAAGCACCGCAACGATAGGCTTCTTTTACCACTTCCGTAGCAAGATCGGCGTGTTCCACCGCGGAATAAAGAACCACCCGGTTTCCCCGCTGAACGTTGGCACCCACCCGAACCACCAGCCGGGCGTATTTTTTCAACATCGTTTTATTCATTGTAAATCCCTCCTGTTAATTCCACAAAATCCCGTCTTCCGACAGGGTAAAATCTGCTTGATAAAAAGCCGTAATTGCTTGTACCATCCAAGCAACGTCCCGGCTTCCCGCCGTTTCCCGGGCGGAATGCATGGCAAGCTGAGCAAGACCGATATCTACGCCCCGAACCGGAACTTGTGCTTCGGACAGATTGCCCAAGGTACTGCCGCCCCGCTTGTCGGAACGGTTGCAATAAACTTGGGTGGGAACTCCGGCTTTATTACAAATTTCTCCAAACACCGCCCCGGAAAAACCGTCGGACATATACCGCTGGGACGCGTTGTACTTGATCACGACGCCGCCGTTCATTACGGGAGCGGAAGCACCGTCGTACAATTCGGGATGGTTGGGGTGCAACGCGTGGGCGTTGTCCGCCGAGACGAAAAACGACCGAGCCAAGGCACTTTGCAAAATTCCCTCATCGGGCAAGATCTTGGAAAGCACGTCTTTCAGCAACGTTCCCGAAGCCCCGGCATAGGAAAGAGAGCCGGTTTCTTCATTGTCAAACAGAGCAAAGACAGGAATCACGTTTGCGGGAGTTTTTGCCGTCAAAAAGCCTTCCAAACAGGTATAAACGCATTCCAAATCGTCCAGACGGGGAGAAGTGATAAACTCCCCTTTTTGCCCGAACACAAAACCTTTGTCGGGAGCCACGAGAGACAGATCCCAGCCCACAAGGGCAGAGGATTCTACGCCCAATTCCTGGGCAATCATGCCAGCGAAATCACTTTCACTTTCCCCGAACAAGGGAACAAGGTCACATTTGGGATCCAGGGTCAACCCGTCGTTCATGGGACGGAGATGGGGAGCCGTATTGGGAATGACCGCCACAGGACGGTCAAGATAAAGCAGTTTTGCACAAATCCCTTCGTCGGTGCGAACCATGACCCGCCCCGCAAGTCCCAGGGGAACGTCCATCCAGGTGGACAAAATGCTTCCCCCGTAGGGTTCGGTGTTCAGACGGGTCACCGTTCCCTTCAAAACTCCGCCGGGCTTGAGCCGGAAACAGGGAGAATCCCCATGAGCAGCGGTGATACGGAAACAAACGGAAGCCGGATCGATGGTTTCGGGAATCCGGCATGCAATCAGGGCAGAGCCGTTGCGAACCGTGTACCAATTTCCCCCGCAGACCGGCATAGGATTCGTCTGTAAAGCATGGGAAAATCCGGCGTTTTCCAGCATAGCCGCCACGTTATCGGCACAATGCCAGGGCGTAGGGGTGCGGTGAATCAGGTCCAAAAGTGTTTCTACGTTCATAGGAAAAAACCTCTCTTAATAATCAAACTTGTTTTTCCGGAGCCGACGGAGATAGGCAAAGGTTTCTTTTTCCCCCTGCTCCGCCAACATTACAAGCCAGGATTCCAGCAGGTCCGACGTTTGGGGGTCGATGACCCGGTTGGGCTTTGCTCGAAGAAAATAGTCCAAAGGATGCCGGTCGGTATAATTTTTACCTTGGTAAATCTTACTTGCCGCCACCCGGTCGCAAAACATTTCAAGAACGAACACAAAAGGCATTTTTACCGGCTCTCTGCGATGCGTTTGGGGGTTGTAATCGTACCAATATTCAAAGTGATGGCGGTTGCGTCCCTGATGGTGAAGCCATGCCAAGGAGTACCCCTTTTCCGCCCGGGCCTTTTCATTGGGAGAGCGAGTGCCTAACCAATTGTTTGCACCCTCCGAAAATTCCGTAGGGGTGTATTTGGACAGATCGTGCATCAATCCCCGCCAGATAATTCCCGCCTTAAAACAGTGGCCAATCACCTGATGGCGATGCTTTGTGATGGTATTGAAATGTTTGATGGCACCTGAAAGTTTCATAGAATTTTCCTTTGTCTGTTAGTTTTTATTTGGGGAATAGGGCAAATCGTAACTTTCCCCGTGGGGCATATGAACCCGCAACGTCAAGGGGTCGGCAGACGACAAATATGCTGCAAAATCCTTGCCGTCCTGCACCCATTCCGGCACGTAAATCCCGCATTGAGGACGGTAGGGAACGTCGGCGTGGTAGTCTCCCCCGCAAGTGAGGATCTTGCCGTTTCGTTTGGCAATTTCATGCATCTCGTCCACATAAGGACCGCCATAATGAGAATGGGGGTGACAAGAAATTTCCACCCCGTCCAAATACTTCAGATCCTGAAGTCGAGGCGTGACTCGATAGGGATGTGCCTGAACAAGGATTCCCCCGGCGGCATGAACCTTTTGATAGATACGTTCCAACGGCTCGTAACAAATGCGAAGATTGTCAAAAATAAACGACTCGTCGACTCCGTAAACCAATAAATGCACCGAAGTATCCCATTCCGCCGTCAGTTCCAGCCCGTAAAAAACCCGAAAGCCCACGGAATCTCCGTATCCCTTCACTTTGCGGTATTCTTCCACGTACCGTTTCGCAAAACATTCCAAGGTGGGATATTTTTCTCCCCCCACGTATCCCATATGATAGTGGTTGGTCAGAACAAAGCCGTCTACTCCGGCGGCTTTCGCCCGGTTGACCCCTTCTTCTCCCGAGATTCTACAGCAATTGCTAATCCCCGAGGAATGGGCGTGACCGTCCATTAGTATCATAGCCCCATCTCCTTACAACAAAACTTCTTCCGGCCTCTTTACGGGACGATTACGTAACCGGGATTGTCTGCGTCTTCCCCTGGCACGGTTTTCAGTTTTTCCGCCTTTCCCAGGGTGATGGCTCCGCCGTTTTTGGGAATTTTGGTCACTTCCCGATACAGGGAAACTTCCAGGACAACGCCCCAATCGTTAAAGAGAGGGTTGAGATAATACACCGTGTAGGTATACTCGTTCTCCGTTTCTTCGATTTTGGAAGACAACACTTTCAATCCGCTGATATTAAACCAACGGGAATAGTACCAATAATCCATGACCCGCTTGGCAACGCCCTTGGAAAGTGCCCCCACCGTACCGGATTTGTCCCGGTATACGGAGAGATAGTCGGTATCAAAAACCGTTGGTTTGAAACAAACCACCTTTTGTTCGTAGTCCTGTTCCGTACTGTCCTTGACTCCCCGGCGGACGTAAAGACCGAAGTACAGTTCCGTCTCCACAAGAACCACACATTCTTTCACTTCTTCGGTGGCGGTGGTAAAATAAGCGGTGGTATTGGCGACGGCTTGTTGGGGCGTTTCCGCAGACGTCATAATCTTTCCATACCCCTCCAAAACTTCCGGGATAAGACGATAGGGGAATTTCTCCCCCATGTTGTGATAATACAGAAGCGTACTGTCGGGCAGAGATTCGTTGACTTCCCCCAAAGAATCGGTGGTTGCACCGAAATCGTGAACGAAGGGAACGCTCCCCTCGTTGGTTTGGGCATCGGTATCCGATCCGGATTGGGAATCGGTCACAGTGTCGGTTTGTGGACGGTCAGAATCCGAAAAAACGTGGGAATCGGTCCCCGGATCCGGCAAAGGAGCACAGGCAGAGAAGGTCAAACTGACCAGCAACAGTCCTACGAGAATTCGTTTTTTCATACAAGTACTCCTCTCAAAAATTCAATGATTTTCATCCCCGGGATTCATCCAATGCCTGTTGCAGCATCTGGGGATATCGGTCATAATGCAGTCACAACCCAGTTCCATGAGCATCCGCATTTCGTCGGCGTCGTTGATCGTCCAATATTGCACCGCAATATTCCGGCGGTGGAAACGGGACAGAATGGGTCTCAACGTCAAGGGCAAGTCAACCCCGGCAACGTCGTATTCCAAAGGAATTTGCAGACAGACGAAATCGTTAAAACATGGAGTTGTTCCCTTATCTTTTTTATTGTCTTTCTTTATTTTTACAATGCTTTGAAATGGCTTTTACAATCCCCCAAACACCCCAACAAACACCGCAACATACGGAAAATGCAAAGGCGAGAAGGGCAAGCAACAGGCACCCCAAGGCAGTCCACCCCTCCGTCAAGGGAACGAAAATCAAAAACCCAACCCCGGCACAGAAAAAAACTGCCACGGGCAAGAGGCGTATCCACAACCGCTTTCCGAGAAAACATAACAACAGCTGTAAAACCGATACGACGGCGAAAATCCCCATTAAAACGAGATTGTCAACAGAGAACATTTCCGAACTCCTTTCCCAACCGGTTTTTGATGAATTCTATTTTTTCAACGTCTTGTTTTTCTTTTACGTTCAACCGATATCCGTCTTTTGCCGAGGCGGAATAAACGCACAAATACTGCGACAGCGATAACAGTTTAAAGGATACTCCCTCCTCATCCACCGTAGCAATTGCGTCCATGGAAATTCCCGCAAAGGGTTCCAATTCTTCCAGAGAAGCATAGGAATATCGAAACCCGTTCTTTTCAAAGGTATGCTCGTGCAGATCTGTCAGGCGATATCCCTTGTCCTCAAGGGTTTTCCGAAACTCCACCCACTGTTCCTGAAGAAACCTTTGGGGGATCAAAATATCAATGTCGTCCGCATAAAACTTGTGTCCGGTCAAATATTCCAAACCCAAAGAACCGTACAAAAGAGGCGTTATGGAAAAAGACTCTCCCAACAACGCGGCGTTTTCCAAAAAGGCTTGTATCATTTCCCGTTTCGCTCCAAACACACCAAACTTTCCACGTGGCCCGTGCAGGGGAACATGTCGTAGGGGGTGACGGCGGAAGGGGTGTAGGCGTCGGACAAAAGCGTCAGATCCCGGGCTTGGGTGGAGGGGTTGCAGGAAATATAGATGATTTTTTTCGGGGCAATTTGCTTCAGGGCGTTGATGGCGTCGGCAGACAATCCCTTGCGAGGGGGGTCCACGATGACGGCGGTGGGTCTTTCGGCAAGCGTGTCGATGATTTCCAAGGTCTTGGACGCGTCGGCGGCAAAGAATTGAGCGTTTTCAATGCCGTTCAATCTGGCGTTTTCTTTGGCGTCCTCGATGGCTTCGGGGATTACTTCGATGCCAATCAATTTTTTCACGTTTTTTGCACAGGTAAGCCCGATGGTGCCGATGCCGCAATACAGATCCAGAAGAATATCGTCGGGAGAAAGGTGGGCTGCTGCGGCGGCGTAAATAGCTTCGGCCTGGGGCGTGTTGATTTGATAGAACGACCGGGGGGAAATGGAAAATCGAACCCCGTTCATGGTGTCGAAAATTCGCGGATCTCCCCACAACAGAGAGAATCGGTCTCCGAAGATTACGTTGGTCTTTCTGGAATTAAAGTTCAGCCAAAGGCTTTTTACTTGGGGAAATTGAGCCAGCCGTTTCAAAAGATCTTCCTTGGCGGGAAGGTCGTTCTCGCCTTCGCCGTTGACGGTCAGACACACCATGGTTTCCCCCGTGTGATGCCCCCGGCGGAGAAACAGGTGGCGAATCAGCCCCTTGCCGGAAGCTTCGTCGTAGGCAGAAACGCCGTTGGTTTTTATCCATTCTTCCACCGTCCGAACTATGGGGGCAAAGGTTTCGTTGCCTGCGGCACAGTCCGAAACCGGGACTACCCGATGGGAATGGAGGGAATAAAATCCGAATTTTCCGTCGGCAGACAAGGGCAACTGCAACTTATTCCGATATCCGGTATTTTCCGGCGATGCCACGCAGTCGTTGACGGTGACAGGGTGGGGGTAATTCAATTTATATGCCTGTTTGACCGAATGGGTTTTATATCCCAATTCCGCCTCGTAAGAAACGTGATGAAAGGCACAGCCCCCGCACTTTTCCGCCACGGGACAAACGGGCGTGATACGGTGGGAAGAAGGGGTTACGATGCGATGCAAAATGGCGACGGCGTAGTTTTTCAAAACCTTGATAATGAGGCATTCTGCCACGTCCCCCACGGCGGCGGCACGGACGAAGACCGGGAAAAATCTTCCCCCTTGTTCCACGTGTCCGATTCCGGCACCGTCAAAGGTCATGTCGGTAATTTCTACCGTAACCAAATCATTTTTCCGCATGAACCTACACTCTCCCATTTTATATTATTTATATTCTATCATAAGTATAAGAGAATGTCAATAGTTTTTAAGGAAAAAGGCACTTTCCCAAGTGGGAAAGTGCCTTTGCGTAAACTTGGAATTATTCTGCTTTTTCCAGATAGATGACGTCGTTTTCGCCCAAAACGAAAGATGTGGGATTCCAATCGACTTTGGTCATAAAGTGATCGTGGTCGATGAGGTATACGTCGTAGCCGGAAAGATCGGTGGCAATTTCTTGTGCCTTGCGGCGTTTCTTCAATTATAACACAGTTTTACGGAAAAGTAAAGAGTTCGAAAGAAAAAAATAAGAATCCGAAAGAAAAAGTTTCGTTTTTCCTGCAAAAATCCGAACATTTCCCGAAATCTGCAAACTTTTTCCGAAACGGGGGTTGACAAGTCTCTCTGTATTAGAGTATAATAAAATATTATAAAACGCATCAACGATCCGAAAGGACTTTGTATCATGAGTAAAACCTTTATCCCTCAAAACTACCGTGCCGATCTGGATCTGTACGACACCCAGACCGCCATCGGAAGCATCAAGGAGATCTTCATCGGTCACTTGAGCCGGGCTTTGCATCTGCGTCGGGTTACCGCTCCCCTGTTTGTCGACCCGAAAATGGGGCTGAACGACGACCTGAACGGTGTGGAACGTCCCGTCTCTTTTGACGTTCCCTCGGCGGGAAAAGACGGTCAGGTAGTTCACTCCCTGGCGAAATGGAAGCGTATGGCTCTGCACCAATACGGATTCCGGGTGGGCAGAGGATTGTACACCGACATGAACGCCATTCGCAGAGACGAAGATCTGGACAACCTTCACTCCATTTACGTGGACCAATGGGACTGGGAAAAGGTCATTACCGACGATTGCCGGACGGAAGAATATCTGAAGACCACCGTCCAATCCATCGTTAACGCCATTGTGGCAACGTCTCACGATCTGCGGGTACGATTCCCCCAGATCAAAACGGCGTTGACCCCCGACGTAACCTTTGTAACCTCCCAGGAATTGGAAGATCTGTATCCGAACATGACGTCCAAAGAACGGGAAAACGCCTTTACCAAAGAACATAAGACCGTATTTATCATGAAGATCGGGGACGTTCTCCAATCGGGCAAGAAGCACGACGGCAGAGCACCCGACTACGACGACTGGCAATTAAACGGCGATATTCTCTTCTGGCACGAACCTTTGAACTGTGCCGTGGAAATTTCTTCCATGGGAATCCGTGTAGATGCAAAAGCCATGGACGAACAGTTGAAGAAATCCGGTTGCGACAATCGCAGAGAATACCCCTTCCACAAAATGGTTTTGGAAAACCGTCTCCCCCTCACCATTGGAGGCGGGATCGGTCAATCCCGGCTTTGCATGTTGCTTTTGGGCAAGATCCACGTGGGTGAAGTTCAGGTTTCCCTGTGGGACGACGAAACCCTGCGGATCTGCAAAGAAAACGGGGTAGAAATTCTGTAAACAAACGATATTTTACATATGGAGGAATCACTATGGAACATATTCCCGAACGTTTCGGTTCGAAAGTATTTAACGACGCCGCCATGGAACGGTATCTTCCCGGCGAAATTTATCAAGAACTGAAAAAGACCGTTCAGGAAGGCCTTCCTTTGGACAAAAAGATTGCCGACTCCGTGGCAGAAGGCATGAAAAATTGGGCATTGGACAACGGGGCAACCCATTATTGCCATTGGTTCCAGCCCATGACCGGCACCACGGCGGAAAAGCACGACTCCTTTATCAATCCCATTGGCGAAGGGAAAATTGCTCTGGAATTCCGGGGCAAAGAATTGATCAAGGGGGAATCCGACGCATCTTCTTTCCCCAACGGCGGACTTCGTTCCACCTTTGAAGCCCGGGGATATACTGCGTGGGATCCCACGTCTTACGCCTTCATCAAAGATCATACCCTCTGCATTCCCACCGCATTCTGCTCTTACGGTGGGCAGGTTTTGGATAAAAAGACCCCGTTGCTCCGTTCCGTGGAAGCCCTGAACGTTCAGGCGATGCGGATCTTACGTCTGTTCGGAAACACCACCGCGACCCGGGTGGAAACCACCGTGGGGGCAGAACAGGAATATTTCCTGATCGACGAATCCATGTACGAGAAGCGGAAAGACCTGATCCTCTGTGGCCGAACCCTGTTTGGTGCAAAGCCCCCCAAAGGTCAGGAATTAAACGACCATTATTTCGGCACTATCAAACCCCGGGTCTCTCAATTTATGGCAGCGTTGAATGAAGAACTGTGGAAATTGGGCATTCCCGCCAAGACCGAACATAACGAAGCCGCACCCTCCCAGCACGAACTTGCTCCGGTCTTTGAATCGGCAAACCTTGCCACCGATCACAACCAGATCACCATGGCAATTATGAAAAAATTGGCTCCTCAATTTGGATACGCTTGTCTTTTGCACGAAAAACCCTTTCACGGGGTCAACGGCAGCGGCAAGCACAACAACTGGGCAATTTCCACCAACGAAGGGGAAAATCTGCTCAAGCCCGGCAAAAAACCTGCGGAAAACAAACAGTTTTTGCTCTTTTTGACCGCCGTAATTGCCGCCATGGACAAACATCAGGATCTGATGCGGATCTCCGCCGCCTCCGCAAACAACGACAACCGTTTGGGTGGCCACGAAGCACCTCCCGCCATCATTTCCATGTATTTGGGCAGCGAACTTTGTGAAATTCTCGACACCATCGAACACGGGGACAAATACGATCCCCACGGCAAAGTAGTCATGGAATCCGGTGTTGACGTTCTGCCCCGGTTCTCTCAGGATACCACCGACCGGAACCGCACCTCCCCCATGGCGTTTACCGGGAATAAATTTGAATTCCGTATGCTGGGCTCTTCCGCTTCCGTTGCGGAAACCAACATCATCATGAATACCGTCGTTGCCGATACCTTGTGCGATTTTGCCGACGAACTGGAACAGGCTGTAGATTTTGACGCCGCCCTCGATCAGCTGCTCCGCAAAACCATTCGCAAACACCGCCGGATTCTTTTCAACGGAGACAACTACTCCGAAGAATGGGTGAAAGAAGCCGAAAAGAGAGGACTTCTCAACATTCCCTCCACCAACCTGGCTCTGCCCCATCTGACCGACGAAAAGAACGTGAAACTCTTTGAAAAGCATCACGTATTCACCGAACAGGAATTGATTTCCCGCCGGGAAATTCTCTTAAGCGAATACGCGAAGGTTCTCAATATTGAAGGACAGACCTTGGCAGAAATGGTTCGCCGGGAAATTCTTCCTGCGGTCATGAAGTACACCACTTCCCTGTCCAGCTCCGTGTTGCTGAAAAAACAGTTGACAATCGATCCCGAACCGGAATTGGGGTTGGTTACCCGTCTTTCCGCCCTTGCCAAAGAATTGGCAGAACAAACTGCCGGTCTGGAACAGGATCTTCAAACGGCAAAAGCCACCAACGATTCCGCCCAGGCAAAAGCCGACGTGTACCGGAACGTGGTTTTCGCCCGGATGGGTGTCATTCGCACCATTATCGACAAGATCGAACCGGACGTAGACGCCGCAATTTGGCCCTACCCCACCTATACGGACATTCTGTTCTATTGTGATTAACCTTTCCATCCCGCAAAAGGAGGATTCCTATGAACTATAAAATCGGAAAACGGTATTTTTCTTCCAACGGAATCCTTATTCCCGCCATTCTTATGATTGTAGTCGGGAGCCCTTTCCTCTATAGCTTTTTGATGGCAATGTTTTCCCAAGGGAAAGGATCGTGGCTCGAACTTTTCTCTGCATTTGCATCCAATCCCGAAGAAGCTCTCGCTCTTTCTTGGATATTCGTTCTTTGCTTGGGACTTCCTCTCTGCGGAATTCTGATGCTTGTGTTCCGACTCATACGCAGAGTTTCCGACGAAGGTTACGAACAAGCCATCGCACAATACCCTCAAGACCTGGTCCTTCGGGCGCGAAAAGCCCTTTCATTTCCCGAAACCGAAGAATTGAAAGCACCTGCCATGATTTTTGAAGACTTTCAATATCACGACGTGGGGGAAGTGAAGAAAAACCAAGGTTTGGTACGAACGGATTTGTACCAAAAATCCGCAGTGCTTTTGGCCGAACAGAATCTGAACGTCTACTCCCTCACCTTCCGTACCGTCAAGCAGGAAGAATCGGTCAACGTCGAATCGATTCCCTATCGAGACGTAGTTTCGGTTACCTTTGCCCAAACAAACGAATTTTTGCGGTCGAATCCCATTTGTATCAAAACCGTGGAAATCGCCACCGCATCGGGAAAGGTTATCAAACTTCCCTACCGTTGCAATGACAAGGCGGAACAAGACGTGAAAACCATTCGACAAGCAGTACAAGAGAAAAAATCCGCTACGGAGAATGGTGCAGTATGCTGAAGTATTATAAAATCACCCGGATCGAGGGGGAATACGCCTATTTGCAGGACGAATCCTCCCCCGACACCGAGGAACTGTTTTTGGCGTTGGCATTGTTGCCCTTGGGGTGCGACGTTACAACTCGCCTGAAATGGGAGAATTTTGTTTACGAAATTTTGTAACCCCCTTTGTTTGATTGTTTACGTGAGAAGGTGTAACGCTTGAAGCGGTTAATGTTTATCTACAATCCCAAGGCAGGGAAAGGAAAAATCCGAACTCTGCTGGCGGATATTGTGGAGATCTTTGACCGGGCAGGTTTTGAAGTAACCGTCCGCCCCACCCGGCGGAAAGGAGATACAGCCCGGTTCATTTACAAAAAAGGCGAGTCCTTTGACCGCGTCGTGGTCTGCGGCGGAGACGGAACGCTGAACGAAGCTCTTTCGGGGCTTCGCCAACGGGCAGAAAAAGGATTAGAATTGCCGGTCTTGGGGTATCTTCCCACAGGATCGACCAATGATTTTGCCGCAAGCCTCGGCATTCCCGCCGACCCGGTCCGTGCCGCAAAGATCGCCGCCGACGGAAAGGTTTTCTCCTGCGATTGCGGAGACTTTAACGGCAATCCCTTTGCCTACGTTGCCGCCTTCGGTGCCTTTACCAAAGTTTCCTATGCTACCCCCCAACAGACGAAAAATTCCCTGGGGCATTTTGCCTACGTTTTGGAGGGAATCAAATCTTTGCCCCAGATCAAAGGCATTCCCGTCACCGTTCAGACCGACGAAGAAACCTTTTCCGGGAATTATTTGTACGGCATGGTCTCCAACTCCAACTCCGTAGGGGGATTTAACGGCATCTACGGAAAAACCCCCGTCTCCTTGGACGACGGATTTTTGGAGGTTCTGCTGATTAAGGAACCCAAAACCTTGGCAGACCAAAGCGAATTGATGTCCGATCTTTTGCGGGTAAACTTAAATTCCCGGCACATCGTCTTCCGCAAGGCAAAAAAAGCAGTATTTATTTGCGAAAACGAGTTGGCATGGACCTTGGACGGAGAATTTGGCGGAACCCCTCAAAGGGCGGAAATCGTCGCAATTCCCGACGCCTACAACATCGTCATTCCCCCGGAAGAAGCAAAATTGCCTCTCAACGCCTTGTCGGAAACCAAGGCATAACACGAAATAAAAAATTGCGTCCCTTTGATTTCTCAAAGGGACGTTTTTTTAGTCTTGTTTTTTGTGTCTCAGCAAAGCAATCGCCGTCAGCCCGCCGCAGAACAACAGGGCAATTCCACCGGAAATCAAGCCCAGGGTCAAGGGGGTGAAACAGATCTTTTTCGGAGTTTCGTCGGTATGCTCCGTAGAAGAAGCCGTCCATTGGGACGTCATCTCCGTAGCATCGTCAGTATCCGTCACGTCGGTAACGTCCGTCTCGTCCGAAACCGTATGGGTAGACGAATCGGAAATGGGGAAGTTGGTTTCCGTATCGGTCACGTTCTCGCTGTCGGTCACGTTAGATTGGGTGTTGGAATTCGGTTTTTTGGTGGAGGTCGCCGGAGGAGTAGAAGATACGGGAGGAGCCGGTTCCGAAGAAACGGGAGGTTCCGGTTCGGAAGACACCGGCGGTTCGGGATTCACCGGCGGTTCGGGATTCACAGGAGTTTGCTGCAAATTTACCGTCAACGGTGCGGGTGCAGCACAATCCACAGGGGTATTGTTAAAGGTTACAAACTTTTGCACGCTCACAGAAATCGTTACCGATGTAGCATTGGGATCAACAATCCGAAAAGGCATGGTAATCACAACGCCGGCAGCCGTAATATCGGACACGCCGCCCCCGGCAATCGTAAGACTTCCCGTGCTGTTCCCGGTAGAACTGGGAGCCGCGTAGATCATAGGCTTGGAAGTCATATCCGGGTCAGCCGTCAGCTGAACTGCGTTTTTATCGTAAGATACGTTAAACGTAAAGCCCCCCCACGTCAAATTATCAGGGAATGCAAGGCTGACGGTAAATTTCCCATCGGCAATTACTCCGTGGGAGAGGGTCAAAGCTCCGGCGGCAGAGGAGGGACGGACAAACGACAGCCCCGCAGTCATCACCATTGCAATACAGACAAAGAACGTAAAAATTCTCTTCATCATAATCATTGTAATCCTTTCTTATCCTTCTACCGGGAAAATACTGTTTAAACCTACTACTCGTTGTAAAATCAGCATAGCATCGTAAATAGAGATTTCGGATTCTCCCGAAACTTTCGCAGAATTGATATGATATTCATCAAAGCTTTCCGTTCCGACGATATACTGCAACACTAACATCGCATCGTAAATATCCACGCCGTCCCCGGTCAAATCCCCATATCGAAAAGGATTGTTTGCATTGGACAGATGCACCACGGGGGTAGATTCGGGGGAAAAGGCGGTGTAGTCCTGCAGTTTTTTGCCTTTGCTGTCGGTCAGGTGGGAAACGCACAGGTGATACCCCATCTTGGCTTTCGCCAAATCTTTGACGGTAAAGGCGAAAACGACGATGGCTCCGTCGGTAGTAGTAACTTTATAATTGGGGGTTGCCACGGAGGCGATAAAATTTACGTATCCGAGAGCGTTGGCAGATGCCACGTCCCGGCTTCCGGTCATAATGTCCACGTTTTTTCTTCGGGCGGCACCGATTTTCCCGCCGTCGGTCACCGAAATCAAGGTCAGAGCCGTGGTATCAAACTGAATCCCCAGATCCAGGGAAGTCCAATTCAAACCGTAGGTATAAACCTCAACCGTCAAATGATTTTTGGCTTCGTTAAACTGGGGTCGCATATACAAAGACGGGACTGCAGGGGCGGCGGAGGTGAAACAAGGAACCAAGGTGAGAATCAAAACCGTCGTTAAAATGACGGACAGTATTTTTTTCATCTTATCCCTCCCCAATTGCCGATGCAGAGGGCAACCCCTTGCCGGTCAAATAATCAATCATCGCCTGAGCGTCGTTGCGGTCTACCGTTCCGTTGCCGTCCAGATCGGCTCCTTCCCGTTGACGACGGGTCAAATGAGAGCCGGACGCAATCCCTTGCAAAAGAACCGTTACGTCACCGGCGGTCAAGACCCCGTCTTTATCCAGATCTCCTCGGGGGAGTCGAATCATGGAAAAAGATCGGGATTGATCCCCTACCGTGACGGTGGCGGTATATTGCCCCTCTTCCGGGGCAGAATAACGCAACGTATAAGACGAAGGCTGCAACACTTGATAAACCATGTTTTCATTGAGCCAAGAAACGGTCATTTCCGTCATATCCGGCGTAACCCCGTCATAAAAATAGAAGCGGTCTTCCGGCAAAGAAACCTGCAATACCGATAAGGTATATCCCAAATGAATCCACCCGGTCTTTGCCGTTCCGTTGGCAGTATAAGTCGTCTTCCCCCACCCGGCGGAAACTTGGGTAATGGTCAAAAGGGTCCCGTGGGGAATAGACGTAAGAACCCCGCTGTTGGTGTTGGGCTGGGAACGAAGATTCAATCCGGACGTTCCCGTATTGACCCGAACCTGCCCCGCCTGATACTCGGGAACTTCTTCTGCGGGGGGCGTATACGTCCCCGTAGATTCGGGATAATTCACCGGAAGATGAACGTACTGAATTCCGCAGGACTTGTATTTTTGAGTCAGTTCTTCCCAGGTCCAATACCAGCAGTCCACCTGACAGGCGACCCCGGTATTGGCGTGATAGACGTATAACCCGTTGTCGTCGGTGGAAAGAACGATAAAGGAATGCTTGTTGGTTGCTCGGACGTTTGCACCGGTTTTTACGTTTTTAAACAGGTTTTTCACGTTGGCAACGGTCATTTGGGTAGGAGACAAAGACCCCAAAGAATAAAACTTGTCCGCATTTTGAGGGTGGGAATACTCCCGATCCACAAAGCCGAACAGTTTGTAAAACATATAGTGGGCAAATGCCATACATTGGGAAGAATACAAACGAACTTCTTCCCCGTTTTTTTCCGGGTCGTAGTAGGTATTGATACAATCGCAATCGTCGTTGTAATTACAGGTGGCGTGACAAGTGCAGGCTTTCCCCGTGTCGGAAAAATAAGAACCCACGGGGTACTCGGAGAAAACAACGTCCAACCGCCGGGCAACGGCGGCGTTATCGGTAAAGGTACCCCCGTTTCCCTTGATTTGCTTGATAACCCCTTGAGACGGATAAGAAAAATAGGGAGAAAACAACGCAAGACCCACCACGGACAGCACCACGAGAATGCTGACGGCGGCATAAAAAATCCGAACCCGGCAAGTCACGGCAAATTTCCCCCTCTCTTAAATTTATAATACACTTTTCATTATAACAAGCAAACTCTCCCCTGTCAACAAAGTTCGGACAAAAGTCATAGTTTTTTGCCGATTTTCACCGAATTTGGAGGAAGAATATGGAACGCTGTCGCCCCCCGTCGACTCCCCGCTCAATTCCCTTATTTCGGGTCATTCAAATGCTTCGGGAGGCACAGATCGGTGCCTTTGCCGCCCAAGCGGCGTTTTTTGTACTGCTTTCTGCCATGCCTTTTTTGGTATTTTTAACAGCGATTATGCGATACGTTCCTTGGAGCGAGGGGGATCTTGCCCGGCTTCTTCCTGCCGGAATCGGGAAAGAATTGCTGAATCTGTTACCTGATTCCTCCCCCTCGGCGGCAGTCATTTCTCTGTCGGCGGCAACGGCGTTGTGGTCGGCGTCCCGTGGAATTGTGGCGTTAACCCGAGGATTAAACAAAATGTACGGGCTGACCGAGGGACGCAGTTACGTATTGCTTCGATTTTTCGCCTTGGCAGAAACGCTGATTTTGGAAATTGCCCTGATTTGTACCCTGGGTGGTGCGGTGCAGGGAAATTTGTTAACCTCCGAAGAAAACGCCCCCTCTCTTTTGCGGGAAATTTTACGAACCGGGGGCGGATTTCTTCTGTTGACAGTGTTTTTCGTGTTTTTATACACCCTTTTGCCCGACCATTCCACGGGAATTTTGCCCCAGCTCCCCGGAGCCTTGGGGGCGGCTGCCGGATGGATTGCCTTTACGGAGGGGTACTCTTTTTACGTGGAGAAGGTGGCAAATTTTCCTCAAATTTACGGAGCTTTATCCAACGTCGCCATGCTGATGCTGTGGCTGTGGCTTTGTTTGTGCATTCTGTTTTTAGGAGCGTTTGTCAACCGCATTCTCCGGGAAATGGGATAGCGTTTTGTTTTTTCATTGACGGTATAATTCGATTATGACAAACAAAAAAGACGGAAGAAATCTTCCGTCTTTTTTATTTTTATAAAGAATCGGCAATGTCAAAAATCAGCCGTTCGGTCTTCTCCCAGCCCAGGCAGGGATCGGTGATGGATTGACCGAAAACGTATTCCCCTTGGTCGACCTTTTGGGCACCGTCTACCAGATAACTTTCGATCATCAAGCCTTTGACCAGCTTGCGGATATCGTCACTCTGGCGGCAAGAATGAAGAATGTCTTTGGAGATCCGGATCTGTTCCTGCCACATTTTGCCGGAGTTGGAATGGTTGGTATCCACGATCACGCCGGGATTGGCAAGACCGGATTTTGCATACAGTTCATTCAGGCGACGCAGGTCTTCGTAGTGGTAGTTGGAGATCGCTTTTCCACTCACATCCACAAATCCCCGAAGAATGGCGTGGGTAAGGGGGTTTCCTTCGCTCTTTACTTCCCAACCGCGATAAATAAAGGTGTGGGAATGCTGACCGGCGGTGATGGCGTTCATCATAATGGAAAGATCGCCTCCGGTGGGATTCTTCATCCCTACGGGGATATCCAATCCGCTGGCAGTCAAGCGGTGTTGCTGGTTTTCCACGGAACGAGCCCCTACGGCAACGTAGGAAAGAATATCGGACAAATACCGGTAATTGTCCGGGTATAGCATTTCGTCGGCACAGGAAAGACCGTAATCTTTCAAGGCACTCATATGTACATCTCGAATGGCAACGATGCCCTTCAGCATATCCGCGTCTACCGTGGGATCGGGCTGATGCAGCATGCCCTTGTAACCGTCCCCGGTGGTACGGGGCTTGTTGGTGTAGATGCGGGGAATAATGATAATTTTATCTTTCACTTGGTCTTGCACTCTGCGAAGACGGGAAACGTATTCCAAAACCGGTTCTTTCTGATCGGCAGAGCAGGGACCGATCACCAGGAGAAATTTATCGCTTTTGCCGGTGAACACGTCGGCAATTTCCTGATCCCGGGCGGATTTTACCGCCGCCATTTCTTCGGTGAGAGGGTATTGTGCTTTGATGTCCATGGGAATGGGAAGTTTCCGAAGGAAGTTCATATTCATAATTATTGTTCTCCGCTATTTTTTATCAAATTTTGCCCGGCGTGCGGTGGAAAGACGCATCATTTCCCGAAGTCCATCTCTGTCATCGGCGGCAAGATATTCCCTCATTCGATCCATTTGGGCGGTAAAGGCGTCCATTTGTTGCAATAAGGCTTCTTTGTTGAGCAAAAACAGTTCGCTCCACATTTCGTCGTTGATCCGGGCAATCCGGGTCAGATCCCGGAAGGAGTCCCCGGTATATTTAACCAGCCGGTCGTCGTCGCTTGCACACATCAAAGAGACCGCCACACAGTGGGTCAACTGGGACAAAAAGGCGATCATGCAATCGTGTTCTTCGGGGGAAAGACGGGAGATGCGGGCAAAGCCCAGTTCTGCCCCCAGGTCTTCACAAAGACGAATGGCGTCTTCGGAATTTTCTTCCGTAGGCACAACGATGTAGTTTGCACCGTGGAAAATGGTGTCGTCGGCGTTTTCAATGCCCCCCACTTCTTTCCCTGCCATGGGGTGTACCGAAACGAATTCCACCCCCTCCGGCAGATGGGAGACTACCGGCTGAATAATACAGGACTTGACACCGGTCACGTCGGTAACCACCGTGCCGGGGCGAATCAGATGCCCGTACTGTTCCACCCACTTCAAAAGAACGGTTGGATAGAGGGCAAATACGATCATTTCCGCCCGGGAAATTAAATCCTGGTCAATTTCGCAAGAACCTTCGTCGATCATTCCGTGTTCAAAGGCATAATCCAAGGTATCCTGGCGACGGGCAAACCCGTAAATACAGCGAAAGCCTTTCTTTTTTAAAGCCATGGCGTAGCTTCCGCCCAAAAGACCCAAACCCACAATCAAAATGCGGGTATCTCGATGCAACTGAATCATAATTCTTCCAACCTAACGTCTACTTTTTTCAATACGTCAAAGAAATTGGGGAAACTCTTCCCCACCGCCTCGGCACCGTGAATTGTTCCGCCGTAACGGATCGCCAAAATTGCCAAGGACATCACCACCCGATGGTCGTTATGCCCGTCTAAGGGCGTTTTTGGGGGAGAAAGAGGAGTTTTTTCGATTTCGATACAATTTTCGTCTACGCGGATTTTGGCTCCGAATTTTGCCAATTCTTCCGCCATAACCGTTCCCCGGTCACTTTCTTTTATTTTCAGCCGACGGGTATCGGTCAAACGGCAGCCGTGATACAGGGCGGCAACCGTCATTAAAATGGGGGCAAGGTCAGGACAGTCGAGAATGGAAATTTCGCAAAAGCCTTTCCGCAATTTGTCAAACAACTCGTTCCAAACCCGGTCGCCTTGCTCCGTTTCGGCGTTTCTGCCGGTGAGCGTCACCTTGCCGGAAAAATCCAAAGCACCCAAAAAGGCGGCGTTAGACTCGTCTCCCTCCACCCTGGCGTCAGCGGGGAGATAGGTCTGGTTTCCGGGAATGACAAAGGTAGTCTCGTTTTCCCGCAAAACCGAGATGCCGAATTGCTTCAGGGCGGACAGGGTCAACCGCAAATAAGAAGCACTTTCCAGGGGGGTGGTGCAGAGAATCCGACTATCCCCCGAAAGAAGCGGTAAAACAAACAAAAGCCCCGTAATAAACTGGCTGCTGACATTTCCGGGGAGGGAAAAATCCCCAGGGGTCAACGTGCCGGAAACGGAAACTGTGCTGGAACTTCTCGCCAAAGAAAGGTCCGGCAAAGATTCGTACACCGACAAGGGGCGTTCCATCAGCCGTTGGCTTCCCGATAAAACTCCGCCACCGGACAAAAGGCAAAGAGGCAGAAAAAACCGCAACGTGCTTCCGCTTTCCCGACAGGGCAAAACGGGATTTTTTGCAAAGACGCCTCCCGTTCCGTGGACGGTGACGGTAGAACCCCGTCGCTCGGTTTTGATCCCGAGGGCGGAAAGACAATCCAACGTTGCCAAAATATCTTCGGAAAACGCCACGTTTTCAATCACGCTGATTCCCTTTGCAAGTCCGGCACAAATCAAAAGCCGGTGTGCCATACTTTTGGAGGGCGGCACCGAAACTTCTCCCCGAGGGGAAGAAGGATAAATCGTACAAATCATGCCTTTTCTCCGTGTTTTAATAACAGATCCACCGCTTCCAAATATCCGTCGGTTCCGTGTCCAACAACCGAGGCGATACAAGCGGGGCGAATATAACTGACCGAACGGAAGGATTCTCGCCGGGACACGTCGGAAATGTGAACCTCCACCGTGGGAATGCCCACCGCTTTCAACGCGTCCAAAAGAGCGATACTGGTGTGAGTATAGGCTCCGGGATTGAACACAATTCCGTCGATATTGCCGTAGGCTTGTTGAATCTGATCCACCAGATCCCCCTCGTGATTGGATTGATAAAAGACCACTTCCACCGCCTTTTCGTGGCAATATCCCTGTATTTTCTCCAGCAAAGCGGCATAATTTTCCGTCCCGTAGATCCCCGGTTCCCGAAGTCCCAGAAGATTCAAATTCGGTCCGTTCAATACCAACAGTTTCATGCAAAAAAGTCCTTTCGAATGGTTTCAACCGTGTGTTGCACCACTTCATCTACGGGAATATGGCGATCGCAGACGGTACAGTAGGTATCGTACCGTTCTTCGTATCGTTGCTTGACCGCTTCGGCGGACAACGCCAAGGGACGGTCGGGGGTGGGAAGAAGATGTTCCAATGCCCGATCCAGGAAATACAAAATTCCCGTCCGCTTCAAACTCCGCACGTTTTCCCGACGGAGAATGGCTCCGCCGCCGGTGGCAATCACAGCTCCGGTGGTTTCGTTGCCGATGCGGCGAAGGATTTTGGATTCCAATTCCCGGAATCCTTCTTCCCCCACCTGGGCAAAGATTTGGGGAATTTCTTTTCCCGCTTCTTTCACGATTTCTTCGTCGGTGTCAATAAACGGTCTGCCCAAAACTTTTGCCAGGGCTTTCCCCACGGTGGATTTGCCGCTGCCGGGCATTCCCACCAAAACGATATTTTCTTTTTGGGCGGCAATTTCTTTGTAAATTTCCTCGGTCTGTTCGTCCATACCGTCAAAATCTCCATCCAGGAAAATGCGGCAGGCTTTTCCCGCCTGTGCCACCAGCATATACAAGCCGGCTCCCCCGGGAATGTCACGTTCTTTGGCGTCTAACACCAAGTTTGTCCGCAGGGGATTATAGACCACGTCCACCACCCCGGACAGATTGGGAAACCGAGAAATATCAATGGGCGTTCCCGCTCGATCGGGGGTCCCGTCCGCATAAGGATACATTCCGCAAGGAGTGGTATTAATGATCACGTCTGCATCGGAATGCAACTCGTAGGCTTGGTCGAAGGTCACGTCCGGATTGTCTTGTTGCCGACCTGCAACCACCACCAAAGCGGCGTTGTTTCCCTTTGCTACCGCTTGGGCGGTGTGGGAAGTTCCTCCGGTGCCTAAGATCAGAACCTTTTTCCCCGCAAGAGAAATACCGATATGGCGGATCAAGGCGTCCATGCCGTAATAGTCGGTGTTATATCCGTACAATTCTCCGTTCCGGTTGACCACCGTGTTGACGGCTCCGATGGACAGAGCATCTTCGTCCACGTGGGACAACATGGGAATGACCACTTGCTTATAAGGAATGGTCACGTTGATGCCCCGAAATTCCCGGCGGGCAATAAAGTCCGCCACTTCATGGGGGGCAAGTTCGGTCACTTTATAATCATAATCGGCACACCGATTGTGAATTTCTTTGGAAAAACTATGGGGCAAATGTTCCCCGATCACTCCGTATTCCATCTTATTCTCCTAAATAATCCGTTCCGAAACGCAAGGCTAACAAATCGCAAAGCCCCAAGGCGGCTACACTGTCTACCACCACTCTTGCCCGATGGGCGATACAGGGGTCGTGACGTCCTGTCAGGGTGAAATCCACGTCGGCTCCGGAAGTAAAATCTACGGTAGGCTGGGTTTTAAAAATCGAGGGGGTGGGCTTGACGGCACACCGGAACAGCACCGGCATTCCGTTGGTAATTCCACCATTGATCCCCCCATTGGAATTGGTGACGGTAACCACAGTATTTTCCTTCATACAAAAGGCGTCGTTGGCTTGGCTTCCCTTTTGGTCCACAAGGGCAAACCCGGCACCGAATTCTACTCCTTTGATGCCCGGCACCGAAAAGAGCAAGTGGGAAAGGTTGCTTTCCACCGTGTCAAACCAAGGTTCGCCCACGCCGGCGGGAAGCCCCAAAACAACGGTTTCCAAAATTCCGCCCACGCTATCCCCCTCTTCCTTGGCGGAAAGAATGGCTTGTTTCATGGACGATTCTTTCTCCGGACACAAAACGGGAAAGGCTTTCCGGGAAAGAAGTTCAATATCGCTCTTATAATCTTCAAACCCACGGTCGTCAATTCCGGCACACCGAGAAAGATGGGTGCCGATCAAAATATTTTTCTTTTTCAACGCAGAAAGAGCAATGGCACCCGCCGCCACAAGACCGGCGGGGATCCGTCCGCTGAAATGACCGCCGCCCCGGGGGTCTTCGTTGCCGTGATATTTGGCATAGGCGGTATAATCCGCATGACCGGGACGGGCTTTGCCGTAATGGGCATAATCCTGGCTATGCTGGGCCGTATTGGGAATACGGATACAAAGAGGAGTTCCGGTGGTTTTCCCCCGGTAAACGCCACTTTCAATCACAAAAGGATCTTGCTCCCGCCGTCCCGTAGACAACCCGTCGGAGGGTCTGCGGAGAGACAGTTGATGGGCAATCCATGCTTCGTCCACTTCCAGGCCGGGGGCAAGACCGTCGATGACGACCCCCACGCTGGCACCGTGGCTTTCCCCGAACAGCGTGACTGCCACCGAAGAACCAAAGGTATTTTTCATCGTTTATAACACCTCCCGCATTTGTTGTGCCAAGGTTTCAAATTCCATATAATCCATGCGATATTCCCCGATGGCGGGGCAGGTAACGACGGTGATCCCGTCTGCAAGGCATTTCTTATCGTGTGCCATGGCGGAAAGAATTTCCTCAGGATTTTCGTGATATTCCGTAGGCAGATTCAAGGATTTCAAAATCCTCGTCAACCGATTCCGCAATTCGGGGGCGGTCATGGGGATCATGCCCAAGGCAACACATTCCCCGTGGAGCAAAGAATATCCGCTAACCGTTTCTATGGCGTGACCCAAGGTATGACCGAAATTTAAAATCCGGCGAAGACCGTCTTCTTTTTCGTCTTTCTCCACCACGTCGGCTTTGGCTTTCAGAGAACGGTAGATCACTTCTTCGATCTTTTGGTAGGCTTCGCCCTTTTCAAAAAGGTCGAACAGTTCTCCGTCCCGGATCATCGCCATCTTTACCGCTTCCGCCATTCCGGCGGACACTTGGCGGGGATCTAACGTCTGCAACACGTCGGGGTCTACCAAAACCCCTTTCGGCTGATAAAAAGCACCTACGATATTTTTGTATCCCTGGTAGTCTACGGCAACTTTGCCGCCCACCGAAGAATCAATTTGGGATAACAACGTGGTAGGAATATTGTAAAAATCAATCCCTCTTAAATAGGACGCCGCCGCAAAGCCGCTCATGTCTCCGCAAACACCGCCCCCTACGGCAACCACGCAATCTCCCCGGGTAAAATTATGCTCCACCAAAGCATCCAAAAGGGTCATCCAGGTTTGGACGGTTTTGCTTTGCTCCCCTTGTTGGAAGGAAATAAGAATGGGGGTTTTGCATTGTTTTGCCACCCTTTCGGCATATTGCTTGGGAACGCCGGAGTCGGAGACGACCAACACTTTGCGATCCAGATCAAACCATTCTCCCACCCGGGAAAGGCAACCCCGTTCTATGACTACGTCGTAAGAACGGACTCCCAAATCCACCGTTAAGGTCATGGATTATTCCTCCTTTAAGAGAATTTCCCGGTCGTATGCACCGGCAATTTTAATGGACGAACAAGCCTCTTTCAACTGGGAAAGCATGGCTTTCCCCTGTTCGCCGTACAGAGAACCTTCCCCCTCCACGTAGAAATAATATTCCCAGTTGGCGTGTTTGGTGGGGCGGCTTTTCAGACACCGCAGATTGAACCCGTTTTCCCCGATAATGGAGACGGCTTTCCCCAAAGAGCCGGCTTCGTGCTTCACGGTAAAGAACATAACAAACTGTTTTTCCTTTCCGGTGGGGCGGTTTTCCCCTCGGGAAAAAACGGCGAAACGCGTGGTGTTATTGCTGCTTTCGTTGATATGCCGTTCCATCACCTGAAGCCCGTAAAGGCGAGCGGTTTCCATGCTTGCCACGGCGGCAAGATCGTGACGTCCCGCTTCCGCAACCCGGCTGGCGGCGATGGCAGTATTGGTGGCAGAGGTGGTCTTGAACCCTTTTTCCCGCAAATAGTTGGCACATTGAGACAATGCCTGGGGATGGGAAATTACTTCTTTAATCTCCTCCATTGACGTTCCGGGAACGGCGAGAAGATTCTGCACGATTTCCAGGTGGTAAATTCCGTTGATATAAAGACTTCCCTCAAAAGCACGGTCCACAACCTGGGTCACG
>JAZRUJ010000068.1:0-13858 GCA_045652445.1 Eubacteriales bacterium
AGGAAGCAATATCAAGTTTAATTGGGTGAAATTATGAAAAGTATCAAGCAATCCCTGGGGAATTGGCAGGGACTTTCCAAAGAGGACCGGCGGCAGAGACGAAAGGAATTTTTGATAGACAATTCCCTCTATCTCTTTTTGATCGGGGCGGTCATCGCCCTCGTCATTTACGACCCCCGGTTCGTGTCCGTGCCGTCGTTGGTGAATATTTTATCCCTTTCCGCGGCAAATCTTCCTATCGCTTTGGGGATTGCCGGGTGCATCATTCTGACGGGAACCGACCTGTCCGCCGGTCGGGTGGTGGGGCTTGTGGCGTGTGTTTCCGCCTCTCTGTTGCAGATGTCCGGATACCCCAACAAGATGTTTCCCGCCCTGCCGACCCTACCGATTTGGGCGGTTCTTCTTATCGTGTTGGCCATGGGGGGATTTGTGGGGCTGATGAACGGATTTTGCGTGGCAAAGTTCAAATTGCACCCCTTTATCGTTACCCTTGCCACCCAACTGATTCTCTTCGGTGCTTTGTTGATGTATTTGATGATCGGCAACAACAACGGACAATCCCTTTCCGGATTGGCACCGGAATACACCAATTTTATCACCGGAAGTTTTCTGAAGATCGGCACCACCGCCATTCCCAATTACGTGTTCTATTCCCTTGCCATCACCCTTATCATGTGGTTTGTTTGGAATAAGACCACCTTTGGGAAAAATATGTTTGCCGTTGGCTCAAACCAAGACGCCGCAAGGGTTTCCGGCGTCAATGTCACCGCTACCATTATCGGAGTTTTTGCTTTGGCTGGGGTGTTGTACGGGGTTACGGGGTTTATCGAATCCGCCCGTATCGGCTCCAACAGTGCTTCCACCGGCTTAAATTACGAGCTGGACGCCATCGCCGCTTGCGTCATCGGGGGCGTGTCCTTTGTGGGGGGAATCGGGAAGATCCGCGGGGTGATTTTGGGTGTGGTACTCCTCCGCATCATTTTCGTCGGGCTGACCTTTTTGAGCATCGACGCCAATCTGCAGTACGTGATCAAAGGGCTGATTATTCTTATCGCCTGTGCCATCGACATGCGGAAATATTTAGTGCGACGGTAAAAATGCAAAATAAAAAAGCGACCTTTTTCAAGGTCGCTTTTGATTGTACTGAAAAATCAGTCAGCAGAGTAGGGCAGAAGACCCAATTGACGGGCACGTTTGATAGCCTCGGTCAGAGCTCTCTGATGGTATGCACAAGTTGCGGTGACGCGACGGGGCAGAATCTTGCCTCTTTCGCTCATGAACTTACGCAATTTTGCAACATCTTTATAATCGATGGTGCAGCTGGGGTCGGCACAGAACTGGCAGACCTTCTTGCGGGGCTTTCTCTTGAAGTCCCGGGGTGCTCTTTCAGCACGTTCTGCGGGAGCCGCAGCCTGAACGGGAGCAGTAGTATTATTTTCCATGACGGAAGTCTCCTTTCGTAAATTCAAACTTTGCTTCCTAAATTAGAAGGGCAGCTCAGCATCGTTTCCGTCAACGTCCTTAATATCGGAGAAAAAGTCGGAGTTGGATGCGTTGGAGAAGCCTTCCCGGTCACCGGCCATAGGCATAGCAGCGGAAGCGGAAGAATCGCGGTTTTTGGATTCACCAAATTGCAATTCGTCAACGATGACGCGAACGGTACGCCGGCTGTGACCTTCCTTGTCTTTCCATTGATCGACCTGGATGTTCCCAAAGACGATGATGGAAGAGCCTTTGCGGAAGTATTTGCTCAAAAAGTCGGCGTTACGGTTGAACGCGGTGCAGTCGATAAAGTCGACCTGGCGTTCGTTGGAATCCTTACTGACGTATTTGCGATTCACGGCAACGGTGAACTGCACGATGGAGACGTTGTTTGCAGAGGTTTTCAGTTCAGGATCTGCGGTGAGTCGGCCCATGAGGATCACTTTGTTAATGTTCATGCGGAATCGCTCCTTTCGGGATCGTGTTTTTTTGCGGCTTACTTATCGGTTCTCACAACGAGAGAACGAAGCACGCCATCGGTAATACGGTAGTTACGTTCCAGCTCTTTGGGGAAGGTGACGTCAGCGGTGAAGTTAACCAAAACATAGTAAGCGTCGGTTTCGTAATTCACAGCGTAAGCCATTCTCTTCTTGCCCCAAACATCAACGTTGTCGATGGTGGCACCGTTATCGGTCATCAATTTCTTGAATTTTTCGATGGCACCGTTCAGAGCTTCCTCATCAGCGTAAGTTTTCAGGCTGAGAGCGAATACGGTTTCGTACTTAGCAGTCATTCTTTCATACCTCCTTATGGACTCGGCGAAATTCGCCTGTAAGGCCCGCGGTTTCTCCCGTGGGCAAGGAAACAAGACTGGCAGACTTTTTCTGTCAGTACTGTGTATTATACCTTATTTTAATAGGAATGTCAATATATTTCATAAAAAGTTCAGATTTCAACCCCCAAATACCCATTCGGAGGTGTTTGAGTAGAACGGGAAACCGTCGCTTCTGTCTAAGAATCCCGATCTCCGTCTTGTTATAAAAAAGCCGATGAGGAAAAACTCCTCATCGGTTTTGTTGTTATCATGATTCGTTGAAATCCCACGTGGATGGGTCGATGGAATAGGCAAGTTCCCCCGAAAGATTGCTCGCATCCTCCACCAGCTCGTCCAGGCGTTTTGTTTGGGCATATCCAAAATAGCTTTTGGTTGCATGCCAAGAGGCGACCTTTTCCAATACGGTTCGATATACGGGGATTGATGTCGAGGTGCCTTTCGCCGCATTCAAATCCGAATAGGTAAAGGTGTAGGTGTAAAGCATCGTTTCGCTGATTTTTTCGATGCAATAATAAAGCTCTCTGGATGCGTCGGATACAAATTTTATATTCCCGCCTGTGGTCTTCTGGTTGGAAAAAATAATGCCGTTTTTTTTCAAATAGCTTTCCAGAACTTGCTTTCCAGTGGAATTCAAGCCGTATCCTTTATCTCTTTCATTTAGGATAAGCTGAATCAATGCTAAATGGTTTTGTCCGATTTCCGGAATCTGTTTTTGCGGCATATTCCATTGGGCCGCATGGGTCTGCCGGAAGAAATTGCAGAAGCAGTGTGTTACTTTGCCGGCGATGGGGCTGCTTATACTACCGGTCAGATTCTTACCGTTTCCGGCGGTTTTGGTCTGGCAACTCCCGTCTATGGTGATTTGGGAAAGAAAGAAATCCGCCGTTAAATATCAATGAACGAAGTTGCAACAACATCCCCCGCCTGCGTGCATTTTTGTACGAAGGCGGGAGGATGTTGTTATTCTATAAGAGAGGTTTATGGGACATATCCCATGATATAATGAGATTATCAAGAGGAAAGGATTGGGATTATGGGTAAAATTTTGAACAAAGACATTGATTTTGAAAACATTTCCTCGGTCACCCTCGATTGGGTGGTCCCCTCGTACCGCACCGAAACCCAGGAAGAGTTTGATGTTCTCACGTCCGATTATTTAACCGCTCTCGACGGCTGGCAACATTATGAAACCGAGCCCGTGGAACATGAGGTGGAAAAGGGAAACGATTATTGTTTTACGATTCGCTATAAAGACGGAACCGAACTTCGCCGCAAATTCCACGAAACCTCGCCCCTGTCCCAAAAATTGCTCGCCATCTACGTTCGTTGTGAGAGTTCGGGGGACACTTTGACTTTCAAATCTTACGGCAACACCTTCGAAGACTGACGGAAGGAGCAAGTGTATTTTTTGTTCCTTTTCCCTGTACGGCAATTTATGTGTGGATAAAAATAAAAGCCCATAAAATGTTGATTTTATGGGCTTTTTTATTTTGTTTATAAGCGATTATTGTCTGAAAAGTCGGTGCGGTATCTTCGCAGAGTTAATCACTCTGTGGTTTTTTAGAAAAAAACATTGTAATACCAACCTTTTCTTTTCATTTGACAAAAACCGCTGACGGCAAAAAAATTAAAATCCCACAGCGGTCAATTTTTTCATGTTGTCCCGCTTCAATTCCAAAGAAGAATGCACGTACCGTTCCAACGTAATTCGTGGATTTGCGTGTCCTAAAATTTCGCTTAAGGATTTTACTTCAAAATCCACTTCCACGCAGCGCGTGGCGAAGGTGTGGCGTAAGGTGTGAAAATGAACCCCTTCCAATCCACATTTTTTCGTATACTTTTTTAATTTATACTGTAAGGTTCTCGGCTCCACATAGCGTCCGACTTCGCCCGTCAAAACAAAAGCGTGTCCCTTTTCACAATATCGGGAAGCTAACCGTTTTGCACAACTTTCCGTCAGGGGAATCACCCGTGCCGAGGCATCACTTTTCGGGTCGCTGATGACCACCTCGGTTTTTTCGTGGTTTGATTTATCAAAGGTTTGCAATCGTTGCATCGTGGACCGCACGGTGACAGTTCGGTCGCAGAGAGAAACATCTTCCCATCGCAGAGCACAAATTTCTCCGATTCGCATACCCGTAAAGAGAGCAAGCAATATGCCGAAGCTATATTCGTCCGTATTTTGAGATAGATATTGAATCAATCGCTCTTGTTCCGTGCGAGATAAAACGCGGGTTTGATTTTTCGGAATTTTCGGATAATTCAGTTGAATTTCTCTCCCGTTAGGAGATTGTTTCTCCAAAAATTGAAACACCGAATGAAGCAACACCAAAACATCTTTTATGCTTTTGGGAGAAAGCCCTTTTTCTTGTAAATTACGGCTAAATTCCTCCAAAACGGCAGGGGTAAAGTCTTCCAAAGTATATTCCCCTAACCAAGGTTTTATGTGCTTTTCCATCATACCTCGGTATTTCGCGTAGGTGGACGGTTTTACGTTCCGTTGATGAAGATGCAACCATTCATCGCAGGCAACGGCAAAGGGTTGCTTTTTCTCTCGCGGAGCATGGATTTCTCCCCGTGATAACGCCATCTTTCGTTCCATTACTTTTTCCCGTGCTTCCCGATAGGTTTTTCCGTAGCACGACCCATATTGGGGGGAGCCGTCACTTCGGATTCCTTTTCGGTAACGGGCTTCCCATCGACCGTCCTTTCGCTTGTAAATGTTTTCTCCTTTTCTGGACATAAAAACTCCTTTCCAAAAGTTTTTTTCATTATAACGAGTAGATTTGTTTTTTTTGTCTCAAAAAACGGGACGGAAATTTTGACGGCAAAAATATGAAAAAACATTGAAGTTTACCCGATTTTTCGAAATTTTCTTTTCAAAAAATGTATTTTTATTCGAAAATTCCCCTGTTAAACGGTAAAACCCTTGAAATTTTAATATTTTTATGCTATACTTTGTCTCCACAGAGTGATTAACTCTGCGAATACTTTTTTCATGTGCAACCCCGTGATTTTTAGCGAGTGTCCTTCATGGGGTTGCCACCCTTTCACCGCAGATTCGGTTTTGTGGGCGATTCAAATTTTATTTGAGTTCCTTTGTAGGATTCCCTGTTTTCTGCAAAGTATCCCCTCAAAACCGATTTTATAGACCGACCCTGTATTCGGTTGCGGGGTTTCGATTCTTTTTTAGGACAACACGGGAAAGAATCGATTTCAATTCAAGTGTTGTCGAAACACAACAAGGAGGTCATAGGATTATGACGAGAAAAACGCAAACCAAGCGCGCACTGCTGTTGAGCGCCTTGTCCTTGCTGATGTGTGTTTCCCTGCTGGTGGGAAGCACCTTCGCTTGGTTTACCGACAGCGTAACCTCAATGAACAACAAAATCGTTGCAGGGAATCTGAAGATTGACTTGGAACTGTACAAAGACGGTCAGTGGAACTCTTTGAAAAACGAATCCGCTCCCATCTTTGGCGAAGGCTCTCTTGCTGCGGACTATTCCCTTTGGGAACCCGGCAAAACTCAAGTTGCTTACTTGAGAATTGTCAACGAAGGCACTCTCGCTCTGAAGTACACCGTTACATTGGACGTGGAGAACGTTGCAAAAGATCTGTACAAGGTCATGAAGTATGACATTGTGGAAAATGCTTCTCCCGAAGCACCCGTAACCGCTTGGAACGGCGGTGACAGCGTTATCGTTGGTCGTCAATCCGTTTCCGAAACCGTTTCTTTGGACGCAGGTGTAACCCACTATTTCGCTCTTGCCATTCACATGGACGAAACGGCCGGAAACGAATACACGGAAGGTCAAGTAAACTTTGACCTGACCGTTCTTGCGACCCAAGACACCGTCGAAGCCGACGCCTTTGGTTCCGATTATGATGCTTCTGCAAGTTTCCCCGTAGTAGGGGTTGCAACCATCGAAGAAAATTCTGCTGAAAAGACCATTGAAGCAGGAAATGTTAGCGTAACGGTTCCCGCAGGGGTTCCTTCCGGTGCATACAAGGTAGTTGTTTCGAACGAAAGCATAACCACGGACGAGAACGAACAATCCACTTATGCCGCTGACATCGATCTTCTGAAAGACGGCGTCAAGGTGGAAAGAAACGGGAATACCGTTTATCTTGTAGAGATTGAACTGGAAGCCGATAAGGCCATCGTAAAGGTGTTGCACAAGGGTGTTGAAATCGCAGATTACGATTACGACCCTGCAACCGGTATCCTTACCTTTGAAACCGATTCTTTCGGTCCTTTCGCAGTCATTTATGAAGAAAACAAGACGGTGAAGGTAACTTCCACCGAAGAATTCGTCAATGCACTGTCTGCTGTCGAACCCGGTGCTATCATTGATGCCACCGGTGTGACTCTGATTCCTGTTGATAATTTGGATACCACTATAACGATTCCCGCAGGTGTATCTATTGTTGGTGCTACTTTTGCCCCCAATGGTGCTTGCTGGTTGTCAATTGGTGGAGGGGAAGAAGGCGTTTCTTTTGAAAACTGCTCCTTTATCGGATTACCTCTGGATCAGTTCAAGATTGTGTCCGAAGAATGTGCTGAAGTTTCTTATACCAATTGTTCCTTTGTCGGATTCATTATGGTGAATAGCTGCAATAACCAAGATGTTGTGAATACCTTTAATAGTTGTAACTTTGGCTTGACCAATGGTTTTAAGTGTGGCTATGTGAATTGTATGGATGGTAGCAGCATCTTTAATCAGTGCACCTTTAATTATTCCGGCGGCTCTACCATGGGTAGCAATCAGTATTTGCAGTGGAACGCTGTTAACTCTTATAGCGAAAACGCCAATACGCTTGAAAGCGATAACTATACTACCTATGTTGAGTTGAATGGTTGTGTACGTAACGGTTGCGGAACTTATAAAAACACCGCTAACAGCACACTGGTTGTTAAATAATTCCCCCCACTTCCTTCGGGAAGTTGGATGGAACGCAAAAAAACCTTAAAGAGGAGTCATAACAATGATTAAATTAAAAAACACAAAGCGTGCTCTTTTGGGAAGTGCATTAGCCCTGTTGCTTTGTGCATCTCTGCTGGTGGGAAGCACCTTCGCTTGGTTTACCGACAGCGTAACCTCAATGAACAACAAAATCGTTGCAGGAAATCTGGATGTGGTCTTGGAATATAAGACCGATTGGAACGATACTTGGCAACCGGTTCAAAACAACGCCCCCATCTTTGAAGAAGGTGCATTGTACGAACCCGGCTATACGGAAGTGGTATATTTGCGGGTTTCCAATGCAGGGTCTTTGGCTCTGAAATACAACCTGAAGGTAGACATTTTTGGCGAACAAACTTCCGTCAACGTTAATAATGAAGAATTTTCCCTGTCCGACTACCTTCAAATCGGCTCTTACCGTATGAACGAATTTGCCGATGGGGAAAATCAGGCCAATGTGGCGATGCCCGAAAAGTTTGGCACACGGGCGGCTGCTCTTGCAAACGGACAGAACTTTACGGTTCTTTCCCAAGCAAGCGGAATTCTTGCTTCCGATGCTCCTGTTTTGGTAGGGGCTGATACCGCTCAGGTTCTGGCACTGGTTCTTACCATGCCCGAAACCGTGGGCAACGATGCCAACTATAAAGTCGGGGCTCCCCTTCCTGAAATTACCTTGGGAATCACTTTGGTAGCGACTCAATATACCAACGAATCCGACAGTTTCGGTTCTAATTACGATGCCGATGCGGAATATCCCGTTGCTTTCACCGATTACATTGATGCAGAAACTCCCGTCGAAGAAGTTTATGGAATCTTTGAAGAAGGCGGCGTTGTTCTCGTGAAAGAAGATATTGTTCTTTCTCCTTCTCTGACCAGAGCAACCAATTATCTCAATACAGGGAACACCACCACCATCTATGCCGAAGATGGTGCCAAGATTATCTTTGAAGAAACCACCGTATTCCGAGGCGACGGTAAGATTATTGTGAAGAGCGGTTCTTTGGAAACCAATAAAGAACTGTGCATCAGCGGAAATGCCACCCTTGTTATTGACGGTGGGGAACACTCCTTCGGAGCCTTTTCCGCTACGAGCGACGGTTCTGTTATCGTCAACGGCGGTGTTTTGAATTGTTATGCTACTTATGCAGGGATTATGAGCATGACCTTTGGTGAAAACGGCAGTCTTGTTGTCAACGGCGGTCTTTTGAATATGCATCAGCCCTTCAATCTGAACCCCAACCGTTGCGATGCTGTTTCTATTGAAATCAATGGAGGTACCATTGACCTTTTGGATAATACGGAAAATCTTTTCGTTGTTAGAAATATTATGGATAAGGACTTGGAAAGCGGAGTGCTTCGCGGTTCTTCCATCAAAGTCACCGGCGGTACTTTTATCGCCCATTATGAAGTTGACTCTGCAGGAGATGCAACTGCCTTTATTCGGAACGGAGACGGCACTGCCGATACCAACAGAGTTTTGGTCTCTAACACCTTTAACGGCAATGCGGATTATCAGTGTGAAGTTTCCGGCGGTACCTTCTACGGTAGTTGGCAGAGAGCCGACAATGTCCGTTATCAAGACGGAAACGGCGGGTACTCGGATGGTCTGTTCGTTGAAAACTCTATTGCAGGGTTTGTCGCCGACGGCTATCAAATCATCGGCAACCCCGACGACGGTTACATTGTAACAGCAGAATAATTTTGTTTCTTGTGCCGTCTGTCTCTTTTTGAGACAGGCGGCTTCTCTCTCTCCCATGATTTGCTTTTGTTTTCAAAGTTTTTATTTCAAGAAAGGGGATTTTATTTGAACAATTAATGCGGTCGACAAATTCCTCTTGAAGTCGGAAAGAAAATATGCTATACTATAATATGAAAGGTTCTCTTTCTTTTTAAAACGAAAGGTCGAATCAAAGGAGTCGTTTATGAAAAAAGCATTAGGGATTATCAAAACCGTCCTTGTGTGGTTTGTGATTCTTGTGGCGGTTTTTATGATGGTGTTTACCGTAATTTCGGTTTCCACTTTTAATCGAAATGACCGTAGTTTGTTTGGATACAAAGTGTATGTGGTCACGTCTGATTCTATGGCTGCTACGGATTTCAAGGCGGGTTCTTTGATTTTTGCAAAAGAAGTGAATCCCGACACCTTGCAGGAGGGCGATATTATCACTTTCTTGTCCCAAGGTTCGGAAAGTTTCGGAGAAACCGTCACCCATAAAATTCGGAAAAAGACGGTGGACGCTCAGGGGAACCCCGGATTTATTACTTATGGTACCACCACCGGCACCGACGATACCGCCATGGTCACCTATCCCTATGTTTTGGGGAAATATGAAGGGCATTTGGCAGGAGTGGGAACCTTTTTTCTGTTCCTGAAAAGTACCACGGGTTATTTCGTCTGCATTTTCGCTCCTTTCATGTTGATTATTCTGTATGAAGCTCTGCGGTTTTTCCAATTGTTCCGCCGTTATAAACAAGAACAGGCAGAAGAATTGCAAAAAGAACGGGAACAGATTGAAAAAGAAAAAGCAGAAACTGCCAAGATGCTGGAAGAGTTGAAGACATTGAAGGCAGAGATGGCGGGAGCCGTGTCGAACCCGGAAGAATCCCAAGAATAATTTTATTCTGCAAATCGTATCTTGTGGAAAGACCCCGTCAATTCTTTCGGAATTGGCGGCAATCAAAGGGCGTAAAGAAAAGGGGATTTGTGCCTTTTGATTGTCAAAAGGGGATAAGGAGAAAACTTATGAAACCAATTCAAAAAATATGGAATGTGGTTTCCACCGTATTGGTGGCACTGACCGTGTTGTTGGCGGTGTTTTTGATGGGTTCCCGTCTGTTGGGGTATCAATGTTACACCGTTCTTTCGGGCAGTATGCGACCCGCTTACGCCGAAGGAGACCTTTTGTACGTGAAGTCCGTGGACGTCAATTCCATTCAAGTGGGAGACCCCATCACCTTTGTGATGAATGAAAAGTTGACGGTTGCCACCCACCGTGTGGTCCGCATCGACGCAGAACATCAGCGGTTTTACACCAAAGGGGATGCAAACCAAGAGGAAGACCGTAATCCCGTACATTTTAAGAATGTCATCGGTGTTCCTCAATTTTCCATTCCCAAGTTGGGATATGTTTCCAATTTTGTGCAAACGCCTCCCGGCTTATATATCACCATTGCAGTTTGCGTTTTTCTTATGGTTGCGGTTTTCGCTCCCGATTTTATTCATAAAAAGAAGAAACCCAAATTACAGCAAGAAGATTGCCATGCGGTTTCGGAAGAAAATCAGCGGTTGAAAGCCGAATTGGAGGCCTTGAAAGCCCAGCGGGAAGAAGATTCCCAATCTCTTTGATTTCTGATTTCTGTCGGTTCAATGGAATTCCGACTGACGGAAATTTGAAATATTACTACGAAGGAAAGGGGGAAAAATTATGAAATTGACGAAGAAAAAGGTGTTTGTGGTAGCAATCGCTCTGTCTTTGGTTGCCATCATCTCTATGGGGTCTTTGGCATGGTTCTTTGATTCGGAAAAAGTCGAAAATAACTTTATGATCGCCGATTCTGATCACGACTCTGCCGATGAATTGTTCTCCATCGATGTTTGGGAAATCACTCCCGCCGATGATACCGCACACGACGAAGACGGTTATCAGTACGATGACGTTCTTCCCGGCGATGAACTGACCAAAGATGTGTTTGTGAAGAACACCGGTTACTACGACCAATACGTTCGTGTTATCGTGACGGTATCCGATGCACAGGAATGGATCAACATTCTTGGAGCAGATTTCCAGAATTTCACGGACATCTTCGTTGGCTTTGATTCCAGCTTGTGGGTAGATGCATATACCAACTTGACGGACGATCCCAACGCAGAAAATTTGGTCTATGTTCTGTACTACAACGGTATTTTGGAAGAAGGCGATGTTATCAACGTTTTCGATGCCATTAAGATTCCCGAAGATTTCGATCAGGAAGATTTGGCACAGCTTGGAAACCAATTCTCCATCACCGTAAAGGCACAAGCCGTACAGACCAAGAACCTGGGAGCCGAAACTCCCGAAATCGATGACGGCGTGCAGAAATCCGCGGCTTGGACCGCATTTAAAAACGCAGAGTTCTCTATCGCCGATTGATTAAAATCGAAGAAGCTTTGCCTTATGGCTGAAAAGCCAATATCCTAGGAGGATTTTAATCATGAAAATTAAAAACACAAAACGTGCTCTTTTGGCAAGCGCATTAGCCCTGTTGCTTTGTGCGGCTCTGCTGATCGGCACCACCTTTGCTTGGTTTACCGATAATGTTTCTTCCAACAATAACCTTATCAAGTCCGGCAACTTGGATGTAGAACTGTACCACACCAACAGCTACATCACCGCAAAAGAAAAAGTCGGCGGTCTGACCGATCTGTTCACCGTAGAAGAAGGCAAACCCTTCCTGTGGGAACCCGGTGCAGTTGTTTGGGAAAACTTTGAAGTTGCCAACGAAGGCTCTCTGGCCCTGAAGTATCAGCTGGCCATGAACTTCACCAATGCAACCCAAACTGCCGCAGGCAAAACGCTTGCCGACGTGCTGAAGGTTGCGGTTGTTTCCGGTGGCTTTAACGGAACCCGTGAAGAGGCCAAGACTTTGGCATACAACTATTCTCTGAAGTCTTTTGCTTTGAACGGCAATCTGGAAGCCAATGCAGCCTCTGACGTTTACGGGATTGTTATTTACTGGCAACCCACGGTAAGCGACAACGATTACAACGTAGCAGGCGGTTTGTCCATTGATTTGGGCGTCAACCTGTTTGCTACTCAGTTTACTTCCGAAGACGACAGTTTCGGTCCCAACTATGATGTGGATGCTTGGGAAGACACTGCTGCCGACAGAATCCAAATTGACAGCGTTGCTGCAAACGTTAAAAACGACGGTTCTGCTTCTATGGAAGTAAATGCCGCTCCCTCTACCATCACCGACAAGACGGTCATTGATGCTCCCGCAGAAACTTTCGCTCCCACCGATAAGGTTGAAGTAGAAGTTGAAACCACCAACAAGTTGTTCAACGTTACCGCCGCAGGCGGTGTTGTTGCAGATCTGGACATCACCATGACTGTCAACGGGGTCGAAACCTCTGCCGATCTTGCAGACGGTAAGGTTTACACCGTTACCACCTATATCTCCACCGGTCTGACCAACGTTTCCGTTGCTTATACCGGCACGGACGGTAAGGATCAGCCCACGTTTGTTTCTTACAATCCTGCAACCGGTGAGCTGGTGTTCACCACCAACCACTTCAGTAACTATGCCGTTTCCGGTGCAGCCCTGGCTTATGATGTTAAGAACGACAATGCTCTTACCACCATCGAACAGGTCGTTGCTGCTACCAAGACGGAAGGCAACACCGTTGTAATTCCCGAAGTAAATCAGGAAAAGATTGAAGAAGAAATCGAAAAGCTGCCTGAAGAAGAAAAGGAAGCTGCTGTTGCAGCAACCGCCGCTGCCAAGATCGGCGACGAAACTTATGCTACTTTGGCTGACGCTTTTGCCGCCGCAGAAGATGGCGATACCATTGTTCTTTTGAACAATGTAATTGTGGATGCGGACGAAACCATTACGGTTTCTGCGGGCAAGACGATTGTTCTCGATTTGGCGGGCAAGACCATCGCCGGTGTCACAGACGATGCTGACAAGAACGACGACGGTAAGCTTACAAGTGCTGATAATGAAGTCATGATTGATGTTCGCGGCACTCTGACCGTGAAGAACGGTGTTATGACCATTGAGCATAAGGCTGAAAACTTTGGCTGGAATGCTTGCACCGAGATTTTTTATGTTGGCTTTAATGGCACGCTGAATGTTGAAAAGGCCACCTTGGTAAACAATGGCGGCAGCGACATGGCCTATGTCATTGATATGGTCAACGCGGACGCTAAGGGGAACGGTATTACTGTAAATGTGAACAATTCCACCTTGCAGTCCAGCTACATTCCCTTCCGTGTATTCAACAATGGTAGCGGCATGAACAACGTCACCATTCAGAATACCGCATTGACCGGTACCAGCCGTGCTCTGTGGGTACACATCTACTCCAACAAGGATAACGGCGGCAAGGGCATCAAAGATGCAACCTTGAACCTCGATATCTTCGGCAACGGCAATACCTATACGGCGAATAATCCTGACCGTATTATCGAATTCGGCTTTGATGATGAAATCAACTTCACTGCCGACGGCAAGCAGATTGTTGTTGCTACCACGTTGTCTGAAGTGATGGCTGCAGCCAAGAAGGGCAATGTTATCATCGATGCCAAAGGTGCGAACTTGGGCGACTTTAACTACGACGGTACCTTTGGAAACGGCACCGTGTTGAAGAATGCCAAGTTTACCTACGTTTACGGTGCTTCCGTTGACGGCGAGGTTACCTTCGAAAACTGTGAGTTTGTGTCTGACCATTCCTACTCCGCGAACTTCTCCGACGGCAACACGACCGGTAAGGTTATTTTCAATAACTGTCTGTTCGATGGTTGGAGTTCCTTTGGAACGGTTATCACCAACGTTGAGATGAACGGCTGCACCTTCCAATGGAGCAATCCCTACT
>JAZRUJ010000069.1:0-2221 GCA_045652445.1 Eubacteriales bacterium
AACAGATCTGCGGCGTTGTTCTTATTCAGGGACTTTAACACCCCGATCCAACCCGTGGGAAACAGTCTGCCGCGGCTTTTTTTGAAGGCGTCCGCCAAAGACGGCGCAGAAATGCCGAAGGCAACCAATTCGCCCTTGTCGTTTTCCACAAAACAGACGTAATCCGGGGAAATGAGGGGAATAAACTTTTTAGCATACCGCTGAATCTGTTCCCGGGAAAGATCCACCGTTCCGTAGAGATGGGAATACGCTTGATTCACCAGGTCAAAGACCTTTTCGATATACCGTCCGTATTGTTTACGGTTTTTTAAATTCACCACCCGATATTGACCGTGACGGGTAACATATTTTGATACTCGGCGAATTTTTTCCACCTGGGGAGAATCTTCGTCCGGAATCGTTATGAGATATTCGATCCAATCCACGTCTTTTTCATATCCGAGGCGGGAAAGATGATCGTTATAATACGGGTGGTTATAGTATGTAATAAACATATTTCGGCGGTCAAAACCTTCCACCAGCATTCCTTCCCGGTCCATATCGGTAAAACCTAACGGTCCCTGCACCTGTCGGCAGCCCTTTTCCCGTGCATAATTCTCCACGGTATCAAACAAGGCTTTGGAAACTTCCGGATCGTCAATAAAATCTACCTGTGTAAATCTCATACAAGAAGTTTCCCATTTTTCGTTGGCTTTTCGGCTTAAGATAGCACCAATGCGGCCTACGGTCTTTCCATTCCGCAGAGCCAACCAACATTTCGCTTCACAATATTCAAACGCAGGATTTTCGTTTGGATTCCAATCTGACAAATCATCGGATAACAAAGGGGGTACAAATTGAGGCACGTTGCGATACAATCGGTTGGGATAATCCGCAAACCGCCGCAAATCCCGTCTCGTGGTTACTTCACGAATCGTTACCATGAGAATCCCTCCCGTACAAATTATGAATATGAATTAATTTTACCACAGACTCCGAAACTCTTTTCGGCAAAACTGTGACTTTTCTACGAACAGACGTCTTAATTCGGGGCATTTCGAAACGAAACGGCAAAATTTTATCAAACATACTGTTGCACAACTGGAAATTTTCCGTGCCATTTTTTTTCACGGAAAAGCTGCCTCTTGACAGAAACAAAATTTAATGCTATTATATAGTAGTTAATTTTTACAAAAAGGAGGAATCCCCATGGCAAGAACCCTGGTTCCGGTGGAAAAAAAACGGCGGAAGCGGAACATGTCCCGGTTGATGGTGATGGGATTCCTTTTGATCATTCTTGCGGGGGCGATTCTGCTGACCCTCCCCGTATCCTCGGCAGACGGAACGGCAACGCCTTTCGTTAATACCCTCTTTACCGCAACCTCTGCCACCTGCATTACCGGGCTTGTGGTTTACGATACTGCAACCCAATGGTCCTTTTTCGGACAAGCGGTAATTTTGTGCATGATTCAAATTGGCGGGCTGGGCTTTATGACCATGGGATCGGCTCTCATTTTATTGCTTCGAGGCGACTCCTCTCTTTCCAACCGCAAACAGATTGCCGAATCGTTAAATTTAACGGACTACAAAGTTGCGGCACAGACCATGAAGCACGTGTTTTTCGGAACAGCTGCCTTTGAGGGAGCAGGAGCTTTGATTCTGTCCGCCCGGTTTATTCCCCAATACGGCTGGGGCGAGGGCATTTGGAAAGGAATTTTCGTTTCTGTTTCTGCTTTCTGCAACGCGGGGTTTGATCTGATGGGAAAAGAAAACCCCTTTTCCTCTCTTACCGCATACGCCGACGATTTGGCGGTAAATTTAACGGTGATGGGACTGATCATCATCGGCGGTCTCGGTTTTTTGGTGTGGGAAGACCTCTATACCAAGCACTGTTGGAAAAATCTGACCATCTTCTCTAAAACCGTTTTGATTGCTTCGGGAGTATTGATTTTCGGTGGAGCGATCCTAACGTTCTTGTTTGAATACGCAAATCCGGAAACTCTGGGGCAACTGTCCTGGAAAGGTAAGATTCTGGCATCGCTGTTTCAATCGGTCTCGCCCCGTACCGCGGGCATGAACACCGTGGACCTTTCCGCTATGACCGAGGCAAGTCAAGTATTGACGGTTGTGCTGATGTTTATCGGTGCTTCCTCCGGCTCCACGGGGGGCGGGGTTAAAATCACCACCATGGCGGTGTTGAAGGAGCGGACACTGATGCTCAGTCCTTTTTTGCTGCTGTCAG
>JAZRUJ010000070.1:0-3039 GCA_045652445.1 Eubacteriales bacterium
GAGGAGCAGTTTTTGCGATTGTTTTCGCAGAATCTGCTCCTTTTTTCGTTTTTCGAATTGTTAAATGTTTATGTCTTTTCCGCTTTGTATTGATTGTTCACTCATCAAAGGATGACATTTTTCTTAATAAAAAGCAACACTTTTCTCAACCTCATTGTGTTCTCTGCAAAATTTTGTTATAATATTTGCATATGGTAGACAAAAGGATTGAACTTTTCGTAAACATATGATAGCTAACAAACAAGATATTTAGGTAATTTAAAACAATGAATTTAAGCAAATTATTTATTAATGTTGCTTCTAATCTTGTTATCTTTTGCATGGGTTTTTAGTCTATCTGTGTGTAATGAAGAAATGGTAATACTGTTATAGAGGTGAAAGGTATGTTTGCCAAGACTATCGTTTTAAACATAAAAAAATTTTTCTCTTTAATCAAGCAAAAAGCCACGATTATTTCCGATTTTCCTGGATCTTTTGTCATTAACAACAAACGAAATCCCATCTACGATGTTATTAAAGGATTAGGTATAATAGCAATAGTTTTAGGCCACTGCCATCCGAACATGGATGTGGTTAGGTTTGTTTATGGCTTTCATCTTGCGATTTTCTTTTTTGTTGCAGGATTACAATTTAACGATTCAAAATACGCTAAAGAACCTTTTTTGTTAGTTCAAAACAGAATTAAATCTATGTGGCCCAGTTATTTTTGTTATATGACCTTTTTTACGTTAACAATTAACTTCTTTTGCAAAATACATATTTTATCAGGGGGTACTGTAAACAGTCTTAATCTTATTTTAAAAAAACTTATTGCCAATTTCTTTATCAGTGGCTCCGAAACATTAGGTGGTGCTATGTGGTTTGTTCCAATGTTGTTATCCGGAACAATTATTTTTGCAACTATCGTATATTTCTCCACCGTATTTATTAATCGTTATAGACTCGTTTCTATTATTTTATTGAGCTTATGTTGTGGATTTGTTGGAATTGTTTCGTGCGACAATGGATATGCCTATTCGAATTCTACACATGTATCTACACTATTAATACCATTGCTTCTTGTCGGATATTTAATATCGTTGTTTAAAATAAATATTAATCGGATTTTAAAACTGCCGATTGCTATAATTACGCTTATTCTGTTTGTTTATTTTACTACAATCAAAGATTACCTTGTTAATCTTGCGGTCGGACAAATTGTATCTGTTTATCTATTCTATCCCATAATAATTTGTGGAATATATTCTATATCCTATATTGCTAAAGTCTTATCTAGTATTAAATTTTTGTCGATAATTTTTTCATTTATTGGAAAATATTCTTTTGACATTATGGCTTTACACTTTTTAATTATTAAAACAATTGATTTAATATTTGGTATTCTTACAAATGCTTCTCCCACACATTATTCATATTTCCCTCGTGCATATCCATCTCTTTGGCCAGTATACCTTATAGCAAGCGTAACACTTGCTCCCCTCGTTAGAATATTCGCCAAAAAAATATACTCTACAATAAAAAAATATTTTGAAAGAACGTTTGCGAAAAAAGAAATCGTATAAGCATGCTTGTCTTTTTTAGAATACGCATAAAACGGCTTTTTTTCAAGAGCGGCAAGTATGTATAATTTCGCAAACAACAAATAGTTCCGACATCTAAATCGGTGCAGCTTGCTAAAAAAATTCCTTACACTACGGTGTAAGGAATTTTTTGTTATGGAAAATAATTTCCTTCCATCGTAAGAAAACTTTAAGAATCGGTATATAGGTTTTTCCTTGTTTTTTGTTCTTTTTTGTGGTATAATGTAGAAAAACCGGAAAAAGAAGGATAGGATATGAAAGAGTTTTTTGGGATTGGGGGATACTCCCGCCCTGCAGAGGGGTTTTTGTCCTGGCAACATTTGTTGTTTGTGGGACTTTTGTTAACGGCGATGGTCGTCCTTGCGGTGTGTTTGGGGAATCGTAACCGCTTGGCATCGGAAACGCAAAAAAACCGGGTTTTGGTTGTAGCCGCCTTGTTGATTGACGGGCTGGAAATTTTCAAGATCGTTATGCTCTGTATCCGTAGCCAAAGTACGGAAGCAATCCTTTACAATCTGCCTTTGTTTTTGTGCAGTATTCAGTTAATTGCCCTTCCTCTTGCTGCTTTTTCCAAAGGAAGGTTGCGGGAAGCCTCCGTGGATTTCGTCTGCATTTTCGGGATTTTGGGGGCGGTGTTCGGAACCATTGGTGCGGGGCAAAACTACAACGCATATCCGGTACTGTCTCTGGATAACGTCATGTCGGGGCTGACCCACAGTATTTCCGGATTTGCCTCGCTTTATATCATCATTTCCGGTCTTGCGGGAATGAAACGGCGAAACGTCGGTATTACCTTTGGAATTTTGCTGGGCTTCTGCGGGGCTGCCTATCTTGCCAACGTAATCATTGATTATAACTATATGTTCCTCATGGCGGGGGACGGGACCCCCTACGATATCCTTTATAATTTGTTCCATGGAAATCAAATTCTGTACCCCCTTTCGGTGGTTGCTCTGTTCCTGATTTATGTGGTCCTGTTCTATTGGATTTTTTACCTGTGCCGAAAGAAAAAGTATTCCAAATAAATGAAAAACAACCAAACCCTCACACTCCTTTCGTGTGAGGGTTCTTTTTATGGAAGTTGAGGAAAAGCAACACCTTTTTGGAGAAACTGTGACTTTTTATCAAATTTCATTGAAGATTGATACGGCTTGTGTTATAATATTAGGAGTATAGAGATTTTCTATAAAGATAAAATACCACAAACAAGAGGTCGGTATGGAATTTTGCGTATTGACAATTGAAGAATATCGGGCGTTTTTTAACACGCATCCCCAGGCATCGTTTATGCAGTCGGTGGAGTTGTCGGAACTGAAAAAAGAATACGGAAGCACCCCCCATTTCGTTGGGGTCAAAGAAGATGGGAAGGTTATTGCCGCCGCTATGGTGCTGGAAAATCGTTCCATTCTGGGGCAAAAGGAATTCTATTCTCCCCGGGGTTTGTTGGTGGATTATCATG
>JAZRUJ010000071.1:0-7617 GCA_045652445.1 Eubacteriales bacterium
CGGGACTTGAAGCTGGTCAGAGCGTTCTGTTCCACGGTGAGGGGGTGAATCTTGCAAGCGATGCGATAAGGAGCCTTTTCCCATTCAGCGGCAGTAGCGTAATCTGCAGCAAAGGTGGGTTCCCAGAAAGCGATGTGGCACATTCTACCGATCCCGTAAACGAGAACCAGTTTTGCACCTTCTGCCTTCAGAGCAGCAATCTTTTCGGGATAGGTGGGCAGATTGTCTTTGGTTGCAAAGTTCCGCTGATTTTCGGGAACGGTCAGTTCGCCCAGGGGGTTGAACAGAGCGTTTTCCATAGCGTATTTGAAGGAACCGGTGTCTTCGGGAGACAGGGTGTTTCCTTCTGCGTCAGCCCATTCGTCCATGTTAAAGGTGTAAACGTGATCGCAAGCGACCTTCCATTCTTTCAGGAAGTAAACGACCCATTTGTACATCCCCATGGGGCCTACGGGAAGAATCATGGCCAATTTTTCGCCCCGTTCTTTGGCAAGACGGATCTGCATTGCCATTTCGTGACCCATGTAGGTTTCGAATGCACTCAGATTGTTGCAACGAATGGGGGTGAAGTCGGGATTCCAGTGAGCTTGACGGTCGGTAATGGTAGCAGGGTCGCCGATGCAAGCGTCGATTTTTGCAAAGTCCCATCCTTCGGGATAGAATCCTTCCAGAGCGGAACCTTTGACGGTGTCGTTAAAGTTCATGACAATTCTCCTTTATGTAAAAAATATCGGTTTCAGATTCAGGGAAGATACCGCTTGGTGGTACCTTTCAGGTATACCTGGCATTGACGGAAGCCTTCGGCATAATCAGCGCCGCACTGATAGCCACGGTAGCGGCTGCAGGTCTTGACCATGTCGGGGAAGTCAATGTTATCGTGATCCCGCATCCAAACGATTTGGGATTCGTGGCATTCCAGCATTTCCAGTTTCTTATCGATGAAGGGGGAAACGTCCACGAATTCCGTGGGATTGAAGTTGACCCCGGCAAGGGTATCCATATAAAAAATGGGAACCATCTTGGCATGACCGGTGACGTTGGAAATGTAATTGGGAAGCGTTGCCGTAAAGGCGGCGTCAAACACCAACCGAGACACGGCCGTATGATCGGGCATATAGTCATCGGGATTGTGGGTGATGATAAAGTCGGGATTGACTCTCTTAATCACGTCAACCACTTTGTCCCGGGCTTCTTTGTTGTTATCGTAGATATGAAGATCGTGGAATCCGCCCCAGATCACTTCGTCAAATCCGCCCAAAGCACCGGCGCGTTTTGCTTCACCCTGACGCATAACGGAAAGTTCGTCCCGGGGAATAATTACGTGACCGTGGTCTCCGTCACTCAAATGACAGACCACAACTCGGTCGCCCCGTTGTTTGCATTTCAAAAGAGTTCCGGCACAAGCGATTTCAACGTCATCGGGATGTGCGGAAATGGCAAGAACGGTATACATCGTATACAACCTCCTCAATTTTTCAGCAATAAGCCATTCTGCTCTTATTATATCATACTTTTTAACATAAATCAATATAGCGAGGGATAAAGTTTTTGTTTTTTAATACTTTTTTTGCAGAAAAGACAGAAAAAGCGTCGGGGAGTTTTTTTTAAGACACAACCGGAACAAAATTAAAATGAAAAAAATCCAAAAAATATTTATAATTTGAATATTTTTTGCAAATTAAACATTGACATGGAACAAAATCTATGGTATAATAGATAAATATTGCAAGATTATGCAAAAAACAGGAGGTTTCGTATGAACGGAAACACGATACAAATCCTGATTGCCATGGTCATTTATATGGCTGTGGTTATCGGTATCGGGATTCTTTACGCAAAACGTGCAAATAAGAACTCGGAAGAATATTTCCTTGGGGGTCGTTCTTTAGGTCCTTGGGTTACGGCAATGAGTGCGGAAGCATCCGACATGAGCGGTTGGCTTTTGATGGGTCTTCCCGGGGTTGCTTATTGGTGCGGTCTTGCCGATGCAGCCTGGACCGCCATTGGTCTTGCCATCGGCACCTACTTCAACTGGCTGATCGTTTCCAAGCGGTTACGTCGGTACAGTATTCGTGCAAACAACTCCATTACCTTGCCGGAATTTTTCTCCAACCGGTTCCGGGAAAAGAACAAAACCATTCTCTTCCTGTCTGCCGGATTTATTTTAGTCTTCTTTACGGTTTACGCCGCCAGCTGTTTTGTCACTTGCGGAAAACTGTTCTCCACGCTATTTGGTGCGTCCTACGTCTCCATGATGATTTTAGGAGCAATCTTCGTTCTTTTGTATACCATTTTGGGTGGATTTTTGGCAGAAAGTGCTTCCGACTTTATGCAAGCCATCGTTATGATTTTTGCTCTTGGCGTCATCGTTACCATCGGCACAGTCAAGGCCGGCGGTCTTGGGGCTGTGGTTGAAAACGCTCAATCCATTCCCGGATTCTTCGAATTCTTCGGATTGGCAACTCCCACCGTTGAAAACGGAACGCAGTTACTGGAAGCAGGAAAACCTGTTTTCGGAGAAGCTTCCAACTACGGACTTCTCAGCGTAATTTCTACCATGGCGTGGGGTCTTGGTTACTTCGGTATGCCCCAAGTTCTCCTCCGCTTTATGGCAATCCGGAAAGAAAGCGAATTGAAATCTTCCCGTAGAATCGCCATGGTATGGGTTGTAATTTCCCTTGCCGTCGCGGTCTTTATCGGAATTATGGGCCGTCAGCTGTTCCCTGTAGAACACCTGACCAAAGGTGCTGCGGAAAACATCTTTATTACCTTGGCAACCTCTTCCTTGCCCGCAATTCTGGCCGGGTTTGTTATGGCTGGGATTCTGGCCGCCACCATTAGTTCTTCCGACTCCTATCTGCTGATTGCCGCTTCTGCCTTTGCAAAGAACATTTATCAGGGCATTTTCAATAAAAAAGCCTCCGATAAAAAAGTGATGTGGATTTCCCGCATTACCCTGTTGGTTTTGGCAATCATCGGCGTTGTAATTGCCCTGGACGAAAACAGCGTCATTTTCTCCATCGTTTCCTTTGCCTGGGCAGGATTCGGTGCCACCTTCGGTCCGCTGATTCTTTTCTCCCTGTTCTGGAAACGAATCAACAAAGCCGGTGCCATCGCCGGTATGGTGGGCGGTGCAGGAATGGTATTCCTGTGGAAGTTGGTTATCAGCAAAGCAGGCGGTGTTTTCGCCATCTACGAACTTCTTCCCGCCTTTATCTTCTCCGCAATCTGCATCGTCGTCGTTTCGCTTTTGACCAAAAAGCCCTCGGCTGAAATTGAAGCAGACTTTGAAGCGGTCCGCACCGGAGCGGTGGAAGAAGCCTGATTTACGAAACAAGATACAGAAAAGAACTCTCCCGTCATTGGATTTTTAGCATTGATACAAAGCACTTTATTGTACCATATTATATCACGTTTCACGAGAGAGTTTTCCGAAATAATAAGAAGATGTTACAACGGATTCCCGTTTCCTGTCTTACAATAAATTTTTTAAAGAAAACATAAAAAACACTCCTTGCGGATATACTGATTCCGTAAGGAGTGATTTTTTAAATGATGATTCACGAAAATGAGTATGAAATTCGTAAAAAATATTGTCCCTCACAAGGGAAAAATGTCATTGTTAAAGTGTTTTTCGGCAACAGTAGCGGAGAAATCTGCACCGAACAAGGAACTTGCGACGCCAACGGGGGTTGTACCAATCGCTATCTTCAGTCCCCCGACAATTCTTCCCACTCGCTGTAGAGAAGATCCGTGCTGTTTTTCAAGGCTTCTAATTCGGCAGACAAAGCTGCCACCTTTTCGTAATCGGAAGACACTTCCGGCAGGGAAAACCGTGCGGACAGTTCTTCCATTTTTTCTTCGTTTTCCGCAATTTCAGTTTCGATCCGGGACAGACGGGCTTGTTTTTTTCGAGCCGCCGCCTGTTCCGCTTTCTTTTTTACGTATTCGTTTTCTTTCGGTTGCGAAGCAGACGGCAAAACTCCGGAAGAAACGGGGATTTCCAAGGACTTCCTCTTTTCGCAAAAGGCAAGATAATCATCGTAATTCCCCGGCACGGAGGCAATTGACGTAGGAGTCAATTCCAAAATTCGATCCGCCAACCGATTGATAAAATACCGGTCGTGAGATACGGCAAGAAGCGATCCGTTATACGAAAGCAACGCGTCTTCCAAGGCTTCTTTGGAGGGAATATCCAAATGGTTTGTGGGTTCGTCCAAAATCAGCAAATTCGCACCGGACAGCATCAGTTTAGTCAACGCCACCCTTGCCCGTTCTCCCCCGGACAGAACGGAGACCGACTTAAACACATCGTCTCCCCGGAACAAAAAAGCACCCAGAGCGGTACGAATGGCGGTGTTTCCCAAATGGGGATAGGCATCGGAAACTTCTTCAAAGACGGTCTTTTCGTCGTGAAGATCTCCGATGGTCTGATCGTAGTACCCCACCTGAACTCTGGCCCCGAATTCAGACTGTCCCCCGTCGGCGGATTCCTGACCCAATAAAATTTTTAATAATGTTGTTTTTCCGCAACCGTTAGGTCCCACCAAAAAGGCGTGCTGTTCTTTCAAAAGCGTCCAGGTGACTCCGGAAAACAATTTCTTGTCTTGGTAAGATTTGGCAAGATTTTCCACCTTGACCACTTCGTTTCCCGAACTGCTGTTTGCCCGAAAAGAAAAGCCGATGCTTTCCGGATCGTCTTCCGGCCTTTGCAGGTCGGCGGCGATGCGGTCGATCTGTTTTTGCTTGCTTTTAATGGTGACGTAATTGCGTTCCTGCCCAAAGTGTTTTTGTTGAGCAATAATTCCCTCAATACGGGCAATCTCTTTTTTCTTTTTTTCGTAATCCCGCTCCAGGGTCAGCCGGTCAAAAGCTTTTTTCTCTTTATAATACGAATAATTTCCGTCGTAAACGGTAACTTTTTCATGCTCCAATTCAAAGGTTCGGTTGGTGACCCGATCCAAGAAAAACCGGTCGTGGGAAACCACGATTACCGATCCGCGATATTCCGACAAAAACCCTTCCAGCCATGCAATCGACGGAATATCCAAGTGGTTTGTGGGTTCGTCCAAGAGCAATAATTTTGCCCCGGAGAGCAGGATTTTCGCCAACAAAACCCGGGTTCTCTGACCGCCGGAAAGGGCTGTCATAGGAAGGGAAATCTCCGTTTCGGTCAGTCCCAAGCCCAACAACGTGGAACGAACCCTGCCCCGGAAGGTCAGACCCCCGTCCCGTTCAAAGGATTCCAACAAATGATGCTGACGGCGGATCAGCCCCTCGTCAGAAGAGGTTTCCAAAGCAGCGTTGACCTGTTCCAACTCCGCTTCCCGATCCAAAAGAGAGGAGAATTGGGTCAGAACTTCTTCGTAGGCGGTGTTTCCGGAAGAAAATTCCGAATACTGCTCCATATAGGCAACGGTCAACCCTTTTTCCTTGGTCAAAAACCCGGAATCGTATTCTTCTTTCCCGGTCAAGATCCGAAACAGGGTGGTTTTTCCCGCACCGTTCACCCCGATGATCCCCACCCGGTCACCGTCGTTCACTTTAAACGAAACGTCATGAAACAACACCCGGGTAGCATACGACTTGGTCAGTCCGTCCGCCTGCAAAATCGTCCCCATATTTCTCCTCCTTTCCTATCATTTCAGCACCTGTTACAGGGGATTTCCCTGCTTGTCAAAAAGGGGCAAATATTCCAGATAACGAATATCGTCCCGATCTTTGGCATCCCCTTCCGCAAGAATCGCCATTTTTGCGACAATGTTGCCTCCGGCTTTTTGAACCAACTGTTCCAAAGCCGCCAAAGATTCTCCGGTGGAGATCACGTCGTCCACGATCAAAATCCGTTTCCCCGCCATGGCTTCCATATCCAACTTGTCTAAATACAACGTCTGCCGAGCGGTGGTGGTGATGGATTTTACTTCCACTGCAACAGGGTCTTTCATATACAGTTTAGGAGCTTTACGGGCAAGGATATATTTGTTCATTCCCGCCTGTGCCGCCATTTCGTGGGCAAGCGGAATTCCTTTAGACTCGGCGGTGATCAAAAGATCAAATTCCGGTGCTTTTTCCAACAACGCCCGGGCAGAGGCACGGGTCAATTCCACGTCGCCGAAAATAACGAATCCGGCGATACAAAGATTTTCATTCAAGGGGCAAATGGGAAGATCCCGATTGACCCCGGCAACGGTAAGATTGTAATACTCTTTCATAACCCCACTCCTTATAACATTTCTTCCATTTTACCATAGTTTTTCAAAAAAATCAACCCGCCGCCCCACAGAAACTCCGGTTAAATCCGAAAATTTTGTTAAAAGCCTGTCCCGAATGCAAAAACCTCTTGCAAATTGGGAAAAATTATATTATAATAGTGAAAGATTGAAAATCATATCCGGATTTTTGAAAGGAGTTACACAATATGATCTATTCCCACGAAGTTGAAAACATGTGTATCGTCGCCAAGGGTCCGCACCACGGTCCCGCTCCCATTCCCGAAGAAGGGAAATGGATTCAGGCGAAAGAGATCAAAGACATCTCTGCTCTGACCCACGGTGTGGGCTGGTGTGCCCCCCAACAGGGTGCTTGCAAATTGACCCTGAACGTCAAAGAAGGGATCATCGAAGAAGCTTTGGTAGAAACCATCGGCTGCTCCGGTATGACCCACTCTGCCGCTATGGCTTCTGAAATTCTTCCCGGCAAGACCATTCTGGAAGCGCTGAACACCGACCTTGTTTGCGATGCAATTAACACCGCAATGAGAGAACTGTTCTTGCAGATCGTTTACGGTCGCTCCCAGTCTGCTTTCTCCGAAGACGGACTTCCCATCGGTGCCGGCATGGAAGACCTTGGTAAGGGTGCCCGCTCTCAGGTTGGTACCATGTACAGCACCAAGGCAAAGGGCGTTCGTTACCTGGAAATGGCAGAAGGTTACGTTACCCGTATGGCTCTCGACGCTGACGATCAAGTCATCGGTTATGAATTTGTCTCTCTGGGCAAAATGACCGACTTCATCAAGAAGGGCGACGATCCCACCACCGCTTACAACAAGGCTATGGGCACTTACGGCCGTTTCGACGGTGCCGTCAAGTACATTGACCCCCGTAAAGAATAAGATTGGAGGAACGAAAGATGGCTCTGTTTGAAAGTTACGAAAGACGCGTTGACAAAATCAACGAAGTTCTGAAAGAATACGGCATCTCCTCCATTGAGGAATGCAAAAAGATCACCATGGATTTGGGTATCGACTGCGACAAGATCGTTCGCGAAACCCAGCCCATCTGCTTCGAAAACGCCGTTTGGGCTTACACCGTTGGTGCTGCTATCGCTATTAAGAAAGGCTGCAAGAAGGCTTCCGACGCCGCTGCTGCCATTGGTATCGGTCTGCAGGCATTCTGCATTCCCGGTTCCGTTGCTGAAAACCGTCAGGTTGGCTTAGGTCACGGAAATCTGGGTGCAATGCTCCTTTCCGAAGATACCGACTGCTTCTGCTTCTTGGCAGGTCACGAATCCTTCGCCGCTGCAGAAGGTGCTATTAAAATTGCTCTGAATGCAAACAAAGTTCGCGTGAAGCCCCTCCGCGTTATCCTGAACGGTCTGGGCAAAGACGCAGCTTTCATC
>JAZRUJ010000072.1:0-2715 GCA_045652445.1 Eubacteriales bacterium
CGGGCAAAACAGGCGGTACATACCTTGGAAAAATTCCGCATTCTTGCGGAAAATCTGCCCATTCCCAAGTTGTTGTGGGAAGTGTATACCGCCACCGACTATCTGGCGTTGGAATCCGCATTGGATTCTTCCGCCCGAAACCATTTGATGCGGTTTTACGCCTTTGCCCGGCGATATACGGCAAACAACGGGTTGTTTGACTTTCTGGAATTTTGCCAGCGGGCGAAAGCCTCGGGAAAGGTGAAAGAAAAAGGCACCGCCCCCGACGGAGAATTTGTCCGACTGATGACCATTCACAAATCCAAGGGGTTGGAATTTGCCTGGTGCATCGTTCCTGAATTGGAACGTGCCGGGAGAGGACGTCCCCAGCCCATTCGGGTGGATTCCCAGTTAGGCGTGGGAACGTCGGTAAAAAACGACACGGGGACTGCCGAATACACCACCCTGATGAAAGAATTAATCAAACTGCGGACCGAACGGACGGAAGTGGCGGAAGAATTGCGGATTTTGTACGTCGCCTTAACCCGTCCCCGGGATCGGCTGACCTTAATTTCCCGCTGCACCGACAAGCTGGAACAGTTGGATCTGTTGGGTCTGCATTCGGAAAACGGCACCGTCCGAAAGATTGACCGCCTGGATATGAAAAATCTGCGGGACCTTCTTTTTGATCGCACGGTGGTGCATCCCGATGCAAAAATTCTTCATTCCGCCTGGCAGAATCCGGAGACGGAGGCAGGACAGGTGCGGGTAATCTTCGGAGAGATTCCCGAGGATCTTCCCCCGGCAAAAACCGCACAGAAAACCTATTGCCAATTGACGGAGGAAGAATTGAACCGCCGGTTTTCCTTTGCATACGACAGCCATTTATCTACCGTGCCGGCAAAGGTTTCCGTTACGGAAATTGCCAAATCACCTGCCGACCCGGATAGCGAACTTTTAATTGCGTCCCCTCCCGTATCCAAACCGAAATTTTTGGACAAAACTGCCCTGACCGGGGCGGAAGCGGGAACGGCGTTGCACACCTATTGTCAATTTGCCGACTTTGACAAACCCGTGGAAGAAGAAATTGCCCGGTTGACCCAAGAGGGTCACTTGACCGAAATTACGGCAAAGGCATTGAACCGGGGCGATCTTAACCGGTTTTTGAACAGCGACGTGATGGCACAGATTCGCTCCGCTTTGGGATACGAACGGGAAGTTCGGTTTACCTGCCGCATTCCCGTATCCTACTATTCCGGAAACCCCGGAGACGAAGGGGAAATGCTGTTGCAAGGAGCGATGGATCTTTTGATCGAAACCGAAACGGGATATTGGATTGTTGACTTCAAATCCGACCGTGCGACGGAAGAAGAATTGCTCCACCGCTATTCCCGTCAGCTGAATCTCTACGCCGCCGCCGTCCGCCGACTCTACGACAAGCCGGTTTTGGGGTGCAAAATCTGGGCGTTCCGGCTAGGACACGCCCTTGACGTAAAGGAAGAAGAATTATAATGGAACTGCGTCTTTACCGACCACAATATAACGAACTGCTCTTTCGGGAACAGTTGCTTTCCGATCCCCAAACCATGGGGTTTAACCGCCGGAAAGAACCCTCTCCCGGCTACGATCCCAACACCGGGTGTATTGAATTTCCCCGGAGGGATTGGGCGTTATGGTACGATTTTTGGCTGGAAAAAGAGCCGGACAACTTCTACGCCGTGATTGCCGACGGACGAACCCCTGTGGGGGAAATCAACTGGTTTTTTGACGGAGAGACCCATCGGGTGGGTATCATTCTTTTGGCAAAACACCGCAAGAAAGGATATTCCGCCCCCGCCCTGCGTCTTTTGGCAAAAACTGCCTTTGAACAGTACGGAATTTCCCATTTGTCGGTCACCTTGTCTACTGCCAATACCGCCGCCGTCAAAGGCTTTCTTGCCGCCGGATTTCAACGGATCCGCCGCGGTGGGGGAACCTGTGACTTGCGGCTGACCAAAGAAGATTGGGAACGAAACGCCAATTAAACCCATTTTGAATCTGGTCATATAAAATTTTCTTTATTTGGTTATTGTTTTATATTCAGTTTTCTTGTATACTGTAATAAATAAAGTAAGGAGCCAAAGAAAGATGAATACAAAAACCAAAAAGTTAGTCATGGCCGCATTGATGGCCGCCCTGATCTGCATCGCAACGATGATCATCAAAATTCCCTCTCCCCTGAAAGGGTACCTGAATTTGGGAGACGGCTTCGTTCTGGTTGCAGGCTGGATTCTTTCCCCCGCATACGGCGTTGCGGCGGCGGGCCTTGGGTCCGCATTGGCCGATATTTTTTCCGGATATGCAACCTATGCCCCCGCAACCTTTGTGATAAAAGGACTCATGGCACTGATTGCCTTTTTCGGCGTAAAAATGCTCCGCAAGCCCCTGGGAAAACTGCCTTCCCAAATTCTCAGCGGTCTTACGGCAGAAATCGTGATGGTGCTGGGCTATTTTGTGTTCGAGGGTTTTTTATACGGATTTGCCCCCTCGGTGGTCAACATTCCCGCCAATGCAATCCAAGGGGTTGCCGGGCTGATTCTTGGGGTAGTTTTGATCAAAGTGTTGGAAAAAGTAAAATTCCGCTGAACCGTAACAAAAAAATAAAACCGACCGAAAATTTCGGTCGGTTTCTTTTTTATTTCCTTATTCGGCAATGACTTTCATGTATGCCTTCTTCCCTCTACGGAAGACTTTGCC
>JAZRUJ010000073.1:0-16747 GCA_045652445.1 Eubacteriales bacterium
AAAAAATATCCATTTTAATGCGGTTTTTTAACCAGTTGACCGATCCGATGATCATCATTCTTCTGGTAGCAGCCGTCGTATCCGGAGTTACGGCCGCCATCGCAAAAGAGTCCTTCGCCGACGTGTTTATCATTCTGTTTGTGGTGGTCTTGAACGCCGTGTTGGGCGTAGTTCAGGAAAGCAAGGCAGAAAAAGCCCTGGAAGCATTAAAAGAAATGACTGCCGCCACCTCGAAAGTTCTGCGGGATGGGGAAATGGTTCACGTAAAAAGTGAAGATTTGGTGGTAGGGGACGTCATTCTTCTGGAAGCAGGAGATGCAGTTCCCGCCGACGTACGGGTTTTGGAATCTGCTTCCATGAAAGTGGAAGAAGCGGCTCTGACCGGAGAATCCAACGCCAGCACAAAAACGGCAGATCCCTTGCCTAAAAGTGGGAAAGACTGTCCTTTGGGCGACCGGAAAAACATGGCGTACATGGGAAGTACGGTCGTTTACGGTCGCGGAAAAGCGGTGGTAACCGCCATCGGTATGGATACCGAAATGGGAAAAATCGCCTCGGCTCTGTCCCAAACGGAAGATTCCCAAACACCGTTACAACAGAAACTGTCTCAATTAAGCAAGATTCTCACCTGGCTGGTGCTTGGAATCTGCGTCTTTATCTTCGCCTTTACCATTTTGAAAGACGGAGATTTTGGATTTAATCATCTTTTGGAAACCTTTATGGTTGCAGTTTCTTTGGCGGTTGCCGCCATTCCCGAGGGGTTGGCAACGGTGGTTACCATCGTTCTTTCCATCGGGGTTACCAAAATGTCCAAACGCAACGCGGTTATTCGGAAACTGACCGCGGTGGAAACGTTGGGCTGTACCCAAGTTATCTGTTCCGATAAAACGGGGACGTTGACCCAAAACAAGATGACTGTCGTGGATCATTACGGAGATAACGAAACTTTGCTTGCGGAAGGAATGGCACTCTGCTCCGATGCAGAATTGACCGACCACGGCACGGAAGGGGAACCTACGGAATGTGCCTTGGTCAACTATGCAGCAAGCCTGAATTTGAAAAAGCCCGGGCTGAAAGCTGCTTCTCCCCGGATTGGAGAAGCACCCTTTGACTCCTCACGGAAGATGATGTCCACAGTCCACAAGACCGGCGGCGGCATTATCCAATATACGAAAGGGGCTCCCGATATCGTTTTGTCCCTCTGCTCTACCGTCTTAAAAAACGGACAGAGAGTTCCTTTGACCGAGGAAATTAGACAAGAAATCTTGGTGGCACAAAAAGAGATGTCCGACAAAGCCCTCCGGGTTCTTGCCCTGGCATTGAAAACCCATCCTGCAGAACCCACCTCCTATGAACCCACAGATCTGGAACAAAATTTGACCTTTGTTGGGCTATGCGGTATGATTGATCCGGTTCGCCCCGAAGTGAAAGCCGCCATTGAAAAATGCCGTTCTGCAGGAATCCGTCCCGTGATGATTACCGGAGACCACATTGATACCGCAATTGCCATCGCGAAAGAATTAAACATTCTTTCTGATGCATCTCAAGCTATTACCGGGGCACAGCTGGACGAAATTTCGGAAGAAGATTTTGAAAGTGCCGTGGAAAAATATTCCGTTTATGCCCGCGTTCAACCGGAACACAAGGTGAGAATCGTCAAAGCCTGGAAGGCGAAAGGCAGAGTTACCGCAATGACCGGAGACGGGGTGAACGACGCACCCTCCATTAAAAGTGCCGATATCGGCGTAGGCATGGGAATTACCGGAACCGACGTTACGAAGAACGTTGCCGATATGATTCTTGCCGATGATAACTTCTCCACAATCGTTACAGCGGTGGAAGAAGGGCGGAAGATCTACGACAATATCCGCAAGGCAATTCAATTTCTGTTGGCGTCCAACTTGAGTGAGGTTATCTCGATTTTTACCGCAACCATTTTGGGCTTTACCATTCTGCATCCGGTTCATATTCTCTGGATCAATCTAATTACCGACACCTTCCCTGCCCTGGCGTTGGGCGTGGAAAAGAGCGAGCCGGATATCATGCAACGAAAACCCCGCAGTTCCAAGGAAGGAATCTTCTCCGGCGGAGTAGGGGCAGACGTAGCATATCAAGGAATTTTGGTCTCAATCTTAACCTTGGCTTCGTATTTTATTGGACACTTCATGGAAACGGGAAACTGGGAAATTACAACCTCGGAACACGGGGTTACCATGGCATTTTTGACTATGTCCATGGCGGAAATCTTCCATTCCTTTAACTTGCGTTCCCAGAGAAAATCCATATTCACCCTTAAATCTCACAATATGATGCTTTATGGGGCAATGGCGGCTTCTTTGGTATTGACCACAGCGGTTATCTATATTCCCGCTTTAGCCTCGGTTTTTGAATTTACCCATGTTTCTCTTACCGAATATTTTACAGCAATGGGTCTTGCTATTTTGGTCATTCCCGTGGTGGAAATCGTGAAATTCTTTCAGCGTAGATTTGGCAAATAAGACCGCATTTAGACGACAAACTCGCGATTACCCTTGACATTTCTCTGAAAATGTGTTATACTGATAAATATTAATCCGCAGATTCAGAGAGGGAATTGCGACCATGAAAAGACTGTTTAGAATGCGAATTCTTTTGTGCTGGGTTGTTTGTATTTTAGGCTATTGGCTGACCGCACTATTATATCCTTACAACTTCTACTGTCAGGAAACTTATCTCCCTAAGGCGTCGATTCTGCAAATTTTGTTATTTGCCGGGATTACCTTTATTTTGGGGACGATTCTTTTCCTGATCATGCGAGGGTTGGACGCGGTAGGAAGATTCATCGGAATGAAGAAAAACCTGATCTTGTATTTTTCCTACAACTTTGTTCTGTGTTCCGCTTACGCATGGGGTACGGATAAATTGCTGGACATTATCAAGATTGAACCCTTTGGGATCTATCTTCTGTTGGGATTGTTCCCCTCCATCCTTTGTTCCATTATCTATTCCTATCACGTGAGCCACCGCTGACAAGTAAAAAAATCAACCGGAGTGAGAAATTCTCTTACTCCGGTATTTTTTTGCACAAAAACCAAGGTCGGGCATATACATGGAATGAGCAAACATGGTTTTGCATTATGATTCAAGGAGGAATCAAGGAATATGCCGACAACCAGAAACACCTCTACCCCGTCGGAATTCAGAGAAGCCGTCTGCGTAAATGTAGACCGCATCTACGATTGTTGCAAAGACCGGGACTGCATGCAGGATTTGAGGGTTTATTTGTCCGAACAGGATCAACAAGTATTGGAAAACGCCGTCAGCGTAAAGCCGGGAAAAACCGAAATTTTGTGGTCCTACATAGACGTAGAACCTCTGGCTTTCAACAACGGTTTTTACACCGTGGACGTTCAGTTCTTTATCCGGGTCTGCTTTGAAGTATGCATAGGACAAAGCCGTCCTCAACACATCGAAGGTTGCGTTGCTTTTACCAAAAAGACCATCTTGTACGGAAGCGAAGGCGGAGCAAAAATTTTCACTTCGGAATACGCTCCCCACAGTTGCGACCGGAACCTGGAAGTAAGAAGCAACCGTCCCAGAGCCACCGTGGAAGTTTTGGATCCCATCGTGCTTGCCGCCCACGTGTGCGAAGCCTGTGACCGGTGCGGTTGTGATCCGGTGGATATTTCCTCGATCCCCGGATATATCAACTCCTATTTCGAAAACGATCTGTGCGACCGGGAAGGCTGCCGCCGTCTGTACGTGACTCTGGGCATCTTCTCCATCGTCCGCTTGATGCGGGAAGTACAACTGCTGATTCCCGCCTGCGATTTCTGTATCCCCGAAAAGGAAAGTTGCTACCCCGACGAACAAGATCCTTGCGGTCTGTTCGGAAAAATGGAATTCCCGCTGGATCAGTTCTTCCCGCCCAACAAAAACGGAAACTGTGCCGAAGGGTGCTAACAAAACAAGAAAATACCCCCCACATCTGTGAGGGGTATTTTTTATTATAGATCCAAACGCAATACGTCTTGAGGTGTTTCTCTGCGAACGGCAAGGGAAACGGTCTTACCTCCGTCGGAAACCATAACCACGGCGGGTCGGGGAATCCGATTGTAATTGGACGCCATGGAATAGTTGTACGCCCCGGTGGTGCAGACAGCAATCACGTCCCCCCGGCAAGTGGAAGAAGGAAGATTTACGTTTTCTTGAATAATATCTCCGCTTTCACAACACCGACCGACGACAGAACAGTTAAAGTCTTTGCTCTCCTGTAACTTTCCGGCATTGAGTACGGTATAAGAAGAACCGTACAGAGCAAAGCGGGGATTGTCCGTCATACCGCCGTCCACGGAGACGTAGTTTTTATATCCGGGAATCTTTTTTACCGTCCCGGCGGTGTAAAGCGTAAGCCCTGCATCGGCAACGATGCTCCGCCCCGGCTCCATGCGAATGGCGGGAAGGGGGAGGGATAATTGATTGCATTTTTCCTTGACAGCCTTGGCAACTTGGGCAATATTTGCGGGGATATCAATGGTGGGATCGGACTCCACGTAGCGAACCCCATAACCCCCTCCGAGATCCAGGATCCGGGCGGTATAACCGAACCGTTCCCGCATTTCGGCGATAAACTCCAGCATAATATCCGAGGCCCGCAAAAATACATCGGAATCAAAGACTTGAGATCCTACGTGACAATGAAACCCTGCAAGGTCGATATGGGGCAAAGCGAGGGAATATTCCGTGATCTGTGCCGCCTGTCCGGTTTCAATGGCAGAACCGAATTTAGAATCCACTTTCCCGGTGGCAACGGCGGCGTAGGTGTGGGGATCAATTCCGGGAGTGAGACGGAGAAGAATGGATTGCTTCTTCCCTTTCTCCCCTGCGATCCGGTTGACTGCCGCAACCTCTTCCACATTATCCGCAACGAAATATCCAACACCGCATTCCATCGCATAGGCAATATCGGCGTCGGTTTTGTTGTTGCTATGGAAATAGGTGTGTTCCATGGGAAATCCGGCATTCATTGCCGTGGCGATTTCCCCGGCGGAAACCACGTCCAAGCCCAAACCTTCTTCCTTGATCAGACGGATCAAGGCGGTGAAAGAACAGGCCTTTCCGGCATAAAGAGGCATCGCCTCCCCTCCGAAATGTTCCAACATGGCGGTACGGTACGCTCTGCAGTTGGAACGGATTTGATCCGCATCCATCACATAGAGAGGGGTCCCGTACCGGGCTGCCAGGGACAGGGTGTTTTGTCCGTTAAAATGCAGAATTCCGTTACAATCGGAAAGATTATTACAAATCATAAACTCACTTCACAAATTCTTTATAAATGGCTTCCAGAGCAATATCGTAATCCGAGGCGTTGATACCGACGATGATATTCAATTCGCTGGACCCCTGGTCGATCATACGGACGTTGACGTCTACACCGGCAAGTGCTTTGAAAACCCGATATGCCGTACCGTGGGCACTGACCATACCCCGACCGACGACAGCAATCATGGCAAGATTATCGAAAATTTCGATCTTATCGGGATCTACGGATTTTTTCAATGCCGCAACGACGGCGTCCCGTTCCGGGTCTAACTCCAAGGTATTAACCACCACGGACATGGTATCGATGCCCGAGGGAAGATGTTCAAAGCTGATGTTGTGTTCTTCGAGAATCTGCAACACCCGACGACCGAATCCCTTTTGACCGTTCATCATGGATTTTTCCACGTAAATAGCGGAAAATCCTTTTTTTCCGGCGATCCCGGTGACGTGATGAGGAGGCTTGGACGCCTGTTCGTCGGAAGGAACGATCATGGTTCCGGGGTCTTTGGGGCAGTTGGTATTGCGAATGTTAATGGGAATACCCGCTTCCCGGACAGGGAAAATGGCATCTTCGTGCATGACACTGGCACCCATATACGAAAGTTCCCGCAATTCCCGATAAGTGATGCAAGGAATGGATTCGGGATTATCCACGATCCGAGGATCTGCCATCAGCATCCCGGAAACGTCGGTCCAGTTTTCATACAAATCGGCTTTGGAAGCCCGGGCAACGATGGAACCGGTGATATCAGAACCACCCCGGGAGAAGGTACGAACCGTTCCGTTGGGGGTAGAACCGTAAAAACCGGGGATTACAGCTCGTCCCGCCTCTTGCAAAAGAACCTGCAAAGAAGCGTCGGTACGCTGCAAATCCACCGTTCCGTCGTCTTGGAAGAAAATGGCGTCTTCCGCATCCAAGAAGGCGTATCCCAAATATTCCGCAAGGATCATGGAATTGAGATATTCCCCACGGGAAGCTACATAATCCCGTCCGGCACGGTTGTTGATAACCAGGCGGATGGTGGAAAATTCCGATTCCAAAGACATGGTCAAGCCCAGATCGGCAATAATACCGCGGAAACGTTCTTCCACCTTGGAAAAGACTTCGTCGATGGATTCTTTTTTCCGGGCAAGACGGTAGCATTCCAAGAGAAGGTCGGTGACTTTAATATCGTCGTTGAACCGTTTCCCGGGGGCGGAAGCCATCACAAAACGGTTGGCGGGATCTGCTTTTACAATGGCGGCAACCTTACGGAACTGATCGGCATCTGCAAGAGAAGAACCGCCGAATTTCAATACTTTCAACATTTTATAAAACTCCTTATTCGGACAACATAGAATTCATATCATAAATTCCGGCGGCTTTTCCCACCAGAAATTCTGCAGCGGCAAGAGCACCTTCCGCAAATAAAGCTCGGCTATGGGCTTCGTGCTTCAGAGTAATGGTCTGATTGTTGGTAGCTACGATTACTTCGTGGATCCCAACGACGTTACCCATACGAAGAGAGTGAATTCCAATCTCTTCTTTGGAGCGTTTTTGCTGCCCCTGACGACCGAACACAAAGGGAACTTTTCCCCGGACCTCCCGTAAAGCCTCGGCAATCAAAAGTGCCGTTCCACTGGGAGCATCTAATTTTCGGTCATGATGGGATTCGACAATTTCAATTTCCGCATCGGGCAAAGAGGCGGCAGTCTTCTTGGCAAGATCTACCAAAAGAGCAACCCCCACGGACATATTAGCGGAAAGAAATACGGGAATCTTTTCCGCGGCAGTCCGAATCAAAGACTTCTCCTCTTCCGTATGTCCGGTGGTGCAAAGAACCACGGGAAGATTCCGGGCAACGGCAAATTCCAACAAAGAAGCCGTCGCGGAATGGTGGGAAAAATCCACGATACAATCGCATCGTTCGGAAACTTCTTCCAAGGAAGCATGACAAACGGCGTTCCCGTCGTATCCATTAACGTCTACTCCACAGGCGAGACTGCAACCTCGATATCCGGACAAAGCCAAAGAAGCAACTTCTTTGCCCATATGTCCGCCCATACCGTAGACTAAAACTTCACAAGACATTTTCGCTCTCCTCTCAAACCTTGAGTCCCTGTTGACGCATCAGAGAAAGCAGAACGGCTTCGTTCTGGGGTTCCATGGGAGTCAAAGGCAGACGGAGATAATTTTCACCAAAGCCCATGGCAGCCATGGCGGCTTTGACGGGAATGGGATTGACTTCGCTGAACAGAGCGTTGGTTAAATCCAAAAGATCCAGCTGCAGATCTCGACTCTTTGCCAAATCTCCGGCAAAGAACGCGTCGCACATTTCCACAGTCTTCTTGGGAAGAACATTGGAAAGAACCGAAATCACCCCTTTTCCCCCCAGGGAAAGCACGGGGACGATCTGATCGTCGTTTCCGGAATAAATATCCATTTTTCCCCGAATGAGAGCCGCCAATTCCGCAATCTGAGAAATATTTCCGCTAGCTTCTTTTATGGCGACGATGTTGGGGTGTTCCGCTAATTTGGCACAGGTTTTGGGCAACAGATTGCAACCGGTACGAGAAGGAACATTGTACAAGATCACGGGTTTGGTGGACGCATCGGCAATATCCGTAAAAGAACGGATCAAACCGTTTTGAGTAGCTTTGTTATAGTAAGGAGTTACCACGAGCATAGCATCGCAACCGATTTTGCAAGCAAATTCCGTCAAATCGATGGCGTAGGCAATATCGTTCGAGCCGGTTCCGGCGATCACGGGAACACGCCCCTTAACCGTATCCACGGCAAATTTCAACACTTCCCGATGTTCTTCGTCGGTCAAAGTAGACCCTTCTCCGGTGGTCCCGGCAATAACGAGAGCATTGACCCCTTCGTTGATCTGCCAATCCAACAGACGGGCAAAGGTGGGATAGTCCACTCCGGATTGGGTCATGGGAGTGACGATGGCGGTTGCAACGCCTTGGAAAACGGTTTGCTTCATGAGGAAAACTCCTTTTGTAATAAAATAAAAAAAATGACAGTTTGCACAAGGCGGCAAACTATCACAATCGAAAAGGCAACGGTATTTCCGCACCGATCAATCTATTGTTCCGATAGCTCTCCGCATTGCTGCGACAACAGGGAGAATCTTATTTCCCGCTGCCAGATCGGCCCTGATCCGCGAGCCGTCTTCGGCACCCGTCCCTTTCTTTTGCCCCGCTTTGGACAAGCGTTTTCTCAGGCAAAATACTGATGGCGAGATGCACCTCTACCAATAATATACAGATTATAACATATTTTCCCCTGTTTGTCAAGGGGTTATTCCAAGATTTTTGCGGAATTTTGCATGGTTTTTCAAAATTCTGCATACGAAATTTTCTTTAAAGGTTCGAATCCCATTATCTCAAATAAAAACAAGAGAGGAACGATATTCCTCTCTTGTTTTTATGGCTGGGGAATAGGGATTCGAACCCCAACAAACAGAGTCAGAGTCTGTCGTGCTACCTTTACACAATTCCCCAATATTAAATTTCTTGGTTGAGACCTTGGATATTATAGCACGAGTTTTTAAAAAAGTCAACCGTGTTCACAAAATGTTCAAAGGTTTTCGAGAAAAAATCCGGAACAAATTTGAAGAAAAAGAGCAAGAGAGTTTTTTAGGAGTAAAAATCGTAAAACAAAAAAATAAAACCATTGACAGACCGCAATTTTTGTGTTATAATCAACGTAACAACACAAAAGGGAGAAACTTTTTATGAGAATTACATTTTTTGGTTCCAGCCACGGTGTTCCCGAACCGGGACGGAAGTGTTCTTCGGTTTTGGTGACCATCGGCGAAGACCGTTATTTGATTGATATCGGTTGCGACGTTGTTCCCGAATTAATCAACCGCAACATTGATATGAAAACCGTCAAAGGGATTTTTGTTGCCCATCCTCACGGAGACCATGCCAACGGCATTTTTGCCTTTGTGGAACTGGCAAACTGGTTTGCAAGTAAATGTAATCCTAAAATCCTCTTCCCCATTGACGGCGTAAAAGAAGTATTGGAACAATGGACGGCTTTGATGTCCGGCGGACACGGGTTGCGTCCCATGGCCATTGAAAAATACGTTGCCGGTGAAATTTTCAACGACGGCGTTTTGAAAGTAACTGCAATTCCTACCCGACACTGCAAAAATTCTTACGCATTCCTGTTGGAAGCGGAAGGGAAACGGGTGCTTTACACCGGCGACCTGATGGGAATAACAGCAGAAGACTTCCCCATGGAACCGGTCAACGAAGGTTTGGATTTCCTGATTGGGGAATCGGCTCACTTCTCCACGATGAAGTACGTAGATTTCTTAAAAGACAAGCCGGTCAAACGGGTGGCAATTACTCATCACTTTGCCATGAACGAACATTTCTGGGATGCACAGCAGGCCTTGAAACCGCTGCCCATGTCCCTGATTTTCGACGGCATGGAATTTGATATTTGAAAAACAAACGGTGCTTGATCAAACAAGCACCGTTCTTTTTTTTTGCAAGAAAAAACGGCACGCCCCATAAGGGCGTGCCGTTGATTGGCATGAGGTGAAATTACTTCAGTTCAACCTTAGCACCGGCAGCTTCGAGAGCTTCCTTAGCGGCATCGGCATCAGCCTTGGAAACCTTTTCCTTAACAGCCTTGGGAGCACTGTCAACGATTTCCTTAGCTTCCTTCAGGCCCAGACCGGTGATTTCGCGGACGACTTTGATAACGCCCATCTTGGAAGCACCGACATCAGCCAGAATAACGTCGTATTCGTCTTTTTCTGCAGCGGCAGCACCGTCAGCAGCGGGAGCAGCAGCAACAACAGTTGCAGCAGCGGCGGAAACGCCAAATTCTTCTTCGATTGCCTTTACCAATTCAGCAACTTCGATGATGGTAAGGGTCTTGAGTTCTTCAACAATGTTAGTGATTTTTTCGCTAGCCATTTTAATTTTCCTCCTGAATAGTAAGTTTGTTAATTTGCGTGATGATTATAATTCTCACGCTTCTGCGGATTCGCTCGCGGGTTCGGACATTTTTTCCACGTACTGGTTCAACACCACTGCCAGGTTGCGGGTAGAAGCCTGGAGAACATACATAAGGTTGACCAGAGACTGTTCCTTGCTGGGAACGTCTGCCAGAGCCTTAACAGCGTTTTCATCCATTACTTCGCCATCACAGAAGCCGGCTTTGATCTTGAAGTTTTCGTGAGTCTTTGCATATTTGCAAAGGATTTTAGCAGGAGCAACCACGTCATCGGTAGAGGTAGCCAGAGCGGTGGTACCTTCCATATGAACGTCAAGAGCTTCGAAACCAACGTTTTTCAGAGCAAACTTGGTCAGAGTGTTCTTAACAACGGTGTATTCGACGCCTGCAGCACGAAGTTCACGACGGAGCTGCGTGTCATCAGCGACGTTGATACCGCTGTAGTCAACGAACACACCGGCTTTTGCATTGTTCAAACGATCGGTGATCTGGTTGACGACCTGCTTCTTGGATTCAAGAATCTTTTCACTTGCCATTATTTTCACCTCCGAGAAAAGACATGAGCAACAAAAAATGCTCTTCTGCACCTACGAGGGCAAAAGAGCATAGTAAACCATTACGGCTTATGAACTTTTTACGCATCCTCGATAGGCATATTTCAGCATAAAGCACCTATTGTCTTAGGAACTTGGTTATTATATCACAGTTTTGGGGAAATGTCAAGAAGTTTTGTTCGGAATTTGATCTTTTGTCACAAATTGTGCGGTAAAGGGAATCTTGTCAAAGACAAGAGAGATCTCTCCGCCTCGATCCTCCCAGGAAGAAACTTTATAATAGTAACGGTCGCCTCCGTCGATCTTCCCGCTGGAACCCATGGAGACGAAATCGCCCTGTCCGTCAAAGATTAAATGATCCACAAGCCCGGAACCACATTCAAAAATGAAATCCCGCAACCGTTCGGTGGTTACGTAATCCGCCTCCGACGGGAGTGCAACCCCGGAGGGGTGATTGTGAGCAATCACCATATGACAGGGAATCATCTCGGCAATAAACCGGGAGAGCAAAGGCGTGTTGATCTGGGAGGAAGAAAAACTTCCCTGTCCAATGATCAAATCCCCCTTGACGGTATAATCCCGGTTAAGGGCAATGGCAATGACACATTCGTCTCGCATTCCGAAAAAGGTAGAAAGATAGCGTCCTCCCACTTTGGTAGGATCGTATCCGGGAAAATGTTTCCGATCCACCACGTTGTTGAAATAACGGTGAAACAGTTCCAGCATGGCGGGGAACATTTGGGAAGAGGTCTCCCCCATTCCGGGAACGGTCTTCAACTGTTCCGGGGTGGCGTTTAAAACGCCGTTCAGCGACCCAAACCGCTGTAAAAGACTGTGGGCCAGGTCATTGGTGTCTTTTTGAGGAATGGCATAGAACAGGAGAAGTTCCAGTAATTCATGATCCTCAAAATTCTGCGGATCCCGAGAAAACCGTTTTCGTAGCCGGGAACGGTGTCCGCCGTGAGAATGGTTTAAAGACATAGCAGATTCCTTATTTTACAGATTTCAAGAATTGCATAAAGTCCCGTCTACCCTGTTCGGTGCATTTATAAACACCGGCGTCTTCCAAAACTTGATTGAAGACAACACCGATTTCGTGGTGCAAAATGGTTTCCACCGTTTCCTCGGTAACTTTGGGATAACGAGGCAAAAATTCTTCCACCCATTCCGCATGAGAAGCCGTCAGGGGATTTGCCCGAAGATCGGAACCGGAAAGAATAGCATCGGCAACCGCCGCCATTTCGGTTTTCAACCGGGAAGGAAGAACAGCAAGTCCCATCACTTCGATCAGACCGATATTTTCTTTCTTGATATGATGCAGAGAAGCATGAGGGTGATACAGTCCGTCGGGATGTTCGGGGGTGGTGATGTTATTCCGAAGAACCAGATCCAGTTCGTATCTGCCATCTCTCATCCGGGCGATGGGAGTAATGGTATTATGGGGTTCTCCGTCGGTCATGGCATAGATCATGGCGTTCGCGTCGGTGTACCCTCTCCAACAAGTCAAAATACGGTCTGCCAATTCCACCACGGGGGCAGATTCTTCACAAGACAGACGAATGACCGACATGGGCCAGCGAAGAATTCCGGCCCGAACGTTGTCAAATCCGGGGAAAGAAACTTCCTTTTCGATGGGGGCTTTTGCCATGGCAAAATCGTAATTTCCCCCCTGAAAATGTTCGTGGCTCAAAATAGAACCGCCCACGATGGGAAGATCTGCATTGGACCCTACGAAATAATGGGGAAATTGAGAAACGAAATCAAACAGCTTGACGAACACGGAGCGATCGATCTTCATGGGAGTATGTTCGCCGTTGAAAACGATACAGTGTTCGTTGTAGTAAGAATAAGGAGAATACTGCACAAACCAAGATTTTTCATCAATGGTCAAAGGAATGATCCGATGATTTTGGCGGGCGGGAGCAGTCAAACGACCGGCATACCCTTCCGTTTCTCGACAGAGAAGGCACTTGGGGTAGGAAGATTGGGGAGCTTTTTTGGCGGCGGCAATTGCTTTGGGGTCCTTTTCCGGTTTGGACAGATTCACAGTAATGTCCAGATCACCGTATTCCGTGTGAGTGACCCATTTCAGATCTTTGCAGATCCGGTACCGGCGAATATAGTCCGTGTCACCGCTGAACCGATAATAATTATCCGTAGCAGTTTTGGGAGAGATTTCATAGTCTTCCCAAAATTTTGCAATCACAGCAGAGGGCGGAGGTGTTAAAACCCCCATCAGCTTGGTATCAAACAAATCCCGCTGAACGATGCTTTCTCCGTCCAAAAGACCCCGAGATGCGGCATTGTCAATTAAATCTTTTAGGATTTTTTCCAACCGCTGGGGTTCATCGGTCAACTCCACGTCCACGTATTCGTCCAACTGCATGATTTCCAAAATGCGGTTGATTGCCCAAGTCACGTCACAGGGCTGGATCAGACCTTTTCCGACGGCATATCCGACCAATTCTTTAATACTTCTGTTTACCATAGTGCTGTATTCCTCATTTTTTGCAAATTATAAACTTATTTTACTACATATTTAAATAAATTTCAAGACCTTAAGAATCCCGAAAGAAAAATTTCACAATTTATTTACAAAAAAAACACCCCGCCCAAAGGGACGGGGTGCAATATTTTACCGAAAGACCGATCAATCCAGGAAATCGTGATTCAAGGTGATCTTGAAATCTTTTTCGATGGCACGCAGATGATCGTCGGTGATGGTCTGCAGAACGGGCTTGCCGGTGTGGAGGATGTTCAGATAGATCTGTGCGGATTTTTCCACGGTGTGCATCAAACCGAAGGTGTTGTCAAAATCGGTGCTGGCACAGAAAATACCGTGATGAGCCCAGATGGCTACGTCGTAATCCTTCATGTAATCGCTGGTTGCTTTTGCAATATCCAGACCGCCGGGCATCATCCAGGGAATCACTGCAACACCGTGGGGGAAGATAATGGGACATTCGGTCATGGTGCACCACAAAGCACGGGAGAAGGTCTTGTTATCCAAGGGAAGAACAAAGGTCAAAGCAATAACGCCCACGGGATGGCAGTGGTAAATGACCCGATAATCAGCGTTAGCAGCCTTCTTCACGGAATGGTTCATCAGGTGGCTGGGGAATTCGCTGGTAGGACGGTCCTTGCCTTCGTTCAGCCCCCAAACCAGACGGTAAGCATCACCCTTTTCGTTGATTTCGGCAATACCGATTGCCAATTCGGGAGAAACGGTAAAGTTCTGGAAAAACTTACCGGTACCGGTGGTGATGAAGTATTCGCTTGCCAGATTGGAAACGGTCATACCCAAAGAGATCCATTCGCCGGGAGCGTAGAAATAAGGACGGCAATCTTCTACTTCGTCCGCTTTCATACGATAGGTCAGGTTCCCGCCGTTGCGTTCGTGCCAGCCTTGTTTCCAGCCTTCGTCGCCCAGACGAATAAAGCCTTGCATTACGTTCGTATCAAAAATAGACATGGTTTTACTCCTCCTAATATGTATCAATTCAATTAAACACGTTTGAGAAGAACGGCTTGTTCGTAGTCACGGACGTCCTTGAGCCATTCTACGCCCTGAGCAACGTTGTTGCGACGGCAGTATTCCGCCCAAACGTCACCGAAAGGCAGCGTTTTGGCTTCTTCCTGGCGAACCAGAATGTCGGTGAAATTCCCTTCGTTTTGAGCCTGCTTCAGATCGGGTTGCAACAAGGCAAACAAGAGAGCTTTTTGCATATTGCGGGTACCCACAACCCAAGCGGCAATCCGGTTGATGCTGGCGTCAAAGAAGTCCAGACCGATCAAAACCTTTTCGGTAGCATCGTTGCGGACGATTTCCTTGGCGATTTCTTTCAGTTCGTCGTCAAAGATGACCACGTGGTCGGAGTCCCAACGGACGGGACGGGAAACGTGGAGAGGAATCTTATCAAAGAAGGGCAACAGAGCAGGGATTTTGTCGCTGACTACTTCTGTGGGATGGAAGTGACCGTTATCCAACAGATAGTAAACATCAGGATGAGAAGCGGCGTAGGAAACGTAGAATTCCCCGGAACCGACGGTATAAGATTCTACACCGATACCGAAAACTTTACTTTCGACGCAGTCAATAACGCCTTCCATTTTTTCGGCAAAGATTTGATCCAAGCTGTCCTTCAGTCTCATACGGGGACCGAGACGGTCTGCGGGGATATCCTTGTAACCGTCGGGGATCCAAACGTTGACCAGACAATGGGTGTTCAGTTCTTTTGCAAAATAAGCGGCGATGCGGCGGCAAGCAATGCAGTGACGAATCCAGAAATCACGGATTTCTTTGTCAGGATGAGACAGGGTCAAGCCGTCGGCAGCTTTGGGATGGGAGAAGCAGGTGGGGTTAAAGTCCAGACCGACGTCGTGCTTCTTGGCAAATTCTACCCATTTTGCAAAATGCTTGGGTTCCAGAGCATCGCGATCTACAGCTTCGCCGTCAAAGATAGCGTAGCAAGCGTGGAGATTGAGACGCTTTTTGCCGGGAATCATTTTGTAGCTGAATTCCAAGTCAGCCATCAATTCTTCGGGCGTTCTGGCACGGCCGGGGTAGTTCCCGGTGGTCTGAATCCCGCCGGAAAGACCGGCGTCGGGACGGTCGAAACCGTTGACGTCGTCCCCTTGCCAACAATGCATGCTGACGGGGATGGTTTTCAAAACTTCCAGGGCTTTTTCGGTGTCGATACCGAGAGCGAGGTACTGTTCTTTTGCACTTTCGTAACGGTTCATATTATTCTCCTTTGTATGTTTTCAATTCAAAACTATCCGCAACTGCTTTGCGGGCACTTGTAATATCTGTATAAACTCCTTCACAGATCATCTGGGAAAGGATATTACCGATGGAAGAACACTCGGTAGGACCGGCAAGGACGGGAACGCCGCAGATCTTTGCGGTCATATTGTCCAAATAATCGTCCTTACTGCCGCCGCCCACGATGTGAATAGCGTCAATGGAACGACCGGTGATTTCTTTAAGCAGATTAAAATACTTTCCGTATGCGGCGGAAAGACCGGCGTAGATTGCCTGCATGATTTCCCCTACCGTAGCGGGAACGGGCTGACCGGAATCTCGGCAGTATTCTTTGATTTCGGTGATCATGCTTTCGGGGGCAAGGAACCGGGGATCGCAGACGTCCACCACAGAGGGGAAGTCTTTGGATTCGGCTGCCATGTCTGCCAATTGACCGAAAGAATATTTTTTATCCAGTTCTCTGCGAACCGACTGAATGAACCACATTCCGTTGATGTTCCGCAGATAACGGATCTTCCCACCGCAACCGCCTTCGTTGGTGAACGTGGCTTCAAAGCCTTCCTTCGAAGTGTTTGCCCGATCCAGTTCGGTACCGAAAATGGACCAGGTACCGCTGGAGATATAAACTACGTTATCTTTCGTGGTAGGAACGGCGAGAACAGCAGAAGCGGTATCGTGGCTTGCAGCAAGGATAACCCGGCAAGAGAACCCGACTTTTTCAGCGATTTCGTCTTTCAACACGCCCACTTCCCGGCAGGGTTGATGGACGGCTCCGAAAGCTTCTTTGGGGAATCCGATCACATCAAGGATCTTTTCGTCCCAAGTACCGGTTTCACAGTTCAGCATATTGGTGGTGGAACTGTTGGTGTATTCGTTCATTTTTACGCCGGTGAGAAGGAAGTTCAGATATTCGGGGAACATCAAGAACGTTTTGGTGCGGGCGGCAATTTCCGGTTCCCGCAGTTTGGTTTCGTACAACTGGAACAGGGTATTGATCGCCTGTGCCTGACAGCCCGTACGAGCGTACAGCTCGTCCTCGGACATCACTTCAAAGAATTTTTCGGGGATCCCCACGGTGCGGCTGTCCCGATAAGCGTAGGTTTCACCCAAAACCCGATCTTTTTCGTCGAGAAGAACGTAGTCAACGCCCCAGGTGTCGAT
>JAZRUJ010000074.1:0-15730 GCA_045652445.1 Eubacteriales bacterium
GTAACCCTTTCCCTATCCTCCCACGTTGCTCAAACGGCGGTGGATATTGCTCAAATGACCGATATTGGCGGAATTTATTTGGAAGATTATTCCGATATGATGGATTGCGAATTGGTCAAAGCCATCAATTTGGTGGACGAAGACCTGATGAACAAGGATAAATCCACCGCCATCGTGCATATCTATTTTGAGAAAGACACCAACTTTGCGGCGGCGATGGAATACATCGAAAGCCGGTTGGGTGCCGAGGGAATTTCCTATGAGGTCTCCTACGCCCGGGTGGAAGATACGGATTGGCTGAACGGTTGGAAGAAGTATTATCACCCTCTGCCCGTGGGACCCATCACCATCGTTCCCGCCTGGCAGGTGGAAGAATATTCGCCGAAAGCGGATGAAAAACTGTTAATCATCGATCCCGGCCTTGCTTTTGGTACCGGTTCTCATGAAACGACCGCCTCTTGTATTGAAGCTTTGGCGGATTGCGTGCGCGCCGGAGATCGGGTGCTGGACGTGGGATGCGGAAGTGGGATTTTGTCCATCGCTTCGTTGTTGTGCGGTGCTTCTACCGCTTTGGGAATTGATATTGATCCCGCCGCTGCCCGGGTTTCCAAAGAGAACGCCGCGTTAAATCCTTTTCCGGGACAATTCGATGCTCTTGCGGGGAATATTTTGGATGAAGATTGCGATCCGGTGCTGAAAGACGCCCTCGCCGGTCAGGTTTATGATCTGGTGGTCGCCAACATCGTTGCCGATGTGATCATTCCCCTTTCCGGGCAGATTCGCCGCCACTTGAAAGACGGAGGATATTTTATCACCTCCGGCATTTTGTCTCCCCGGGCGGAGGAAGTTCGTTCTGCCTTGGAATCCAACGGATTTACCCTTTGCCAGGTAAAGCAGAAAAAAGAATGGGTCTGCTTTGTTTGTAAGGCATAAAAAATTCCCCGGCGTTGCACCGGGGAATAAACAAATTATGCTTGTTGTACCGATTCTTCTGCGGGAAGAACTTCGGCTTGTTGTTCCGATTCTTCCGTAGGGTTGACTTGGGGACGTTTCTTTTTCCGCCGCTTTATCAATTTTTCCATTTGAGAAAGCATAAGTGCGGTGATACAGGCGTCCGCCAAAAATCCGAACAGATCAAAAGGAATGGCATAGGGGTTTCCGGGAATCAGATACAGAATTCCGTCTGCCAAACGCAGAGCTGTCAGCAACGCCATCAGGCAAGTGAACAGGATAAACAGTTTTCTGCCGAACAGCCGGGCGAGAATCTTGGAGAAGTTAATCCCCGCTGCGGCGGCAACGCCGTAGAACGAAATTAAATAAATTCCGTAGCAACGGGAGAAGACGACGCTCAGATCTTGGAAGTTTGTCAAGAGAAGAAATACGTAATACACCGACAAGGACAGGGACATGATCCTCCAGCCGTTTTGCTTGGCACTCAATTTGGGATAGGTTACAAAGAAGATCAGGAATACCGCCGAAAGAACGGCAAGAATCAATTGCCACAGGTCGGGGTTTGTGATCAAGGTTTTGTCAAAAACCAAGGTTTGTGCAGCCAAGGAACCAAAGAAGCGGTACAGCCCGGCGGTGATCAAAAGTACCGACCCGGCAATCCCGAAGATCGTGTCAAACAACGTTGCCCGATACAACCGTACCACGGCAGGTTTCGGTTCTTTTTTCAGAAACAGAACCGAGGCGAAGAAAAGCGTTGCCAAAAGCAGAAATCCGTCAAAAAGCAAGGGAATCAAGGAACCCGACACAAAGTACCCGGTTTTGGGGTCAATGGCAAGGATCAGTTCCACCGCCCGAAACAAAAAAGCGGCAAGACAGATGGGAACCAGGGCGATTCCGTAGTATTTTAATTTCATGGGCAAAAACTCCTTCCGACGGATCGGATATGTAAAATAATAATATATACACATATATTATACCATTATTTCAAAAAATGTCAAGTATTTTTTCCCTCAAACGGAGGGGTTTGCGAAAAACCCCCGGAAAGGATCTGTATGGCACCTCAAATTCTTATGAAGCGTCGGGTCAATACCGCTTTTTTGGTCATGTGTCTCTCCCTTGCCGTACAACTTGCGGTGGGCGTGTTTTCTTCGGTGTTTCAAGTATTGAACCAACTGGGAGTTTCTCTCCCCTCGTATTATACGGAATTTGTGTTGTTGCAGTTTTTGTCCCCCATCGCCACCTGCATTCTGGCGTTGGTGGCACTCCGTATGATTCGGATTGATCCTCAAAGTGTGGTGACTGCAAACCCTCTCAAAAGGGATTTCTTTCCATGGCTCGGCTTCTTTTTGGGAGCAACGGTGGTGATGAATTATGCCGTCAACGGGCTTTTGTGGGGGTTGGAACAGGTAGGGATCGTTATTCCCGATACCTTTGCCTCCTATGATCCCCAGAATCTGCCCCAAGCCATTTGTTACTTCGTCGTCCTCGTCCTTTTGCCTCCCGTCTGCGAAGAAGTTCTTTGCCGGGCTACGGTGACGGGACTTTTGAAGCACTTTCATCCCTGGACGGCGGTTTTGGTATCCGCCTACGCCTTTGGTATGATGCACGGCACGGTGCAACAAATCCCCTTTGCCTTTGCTTTGGGTATTATTTTGGGGCTTGTGTACGTGAAGACCGGCAATTTGCTGTATCCCATTCTTCTTCACTTTGCCAACAATCTTTGGGCATGCGTGATGACCTTTGTGTCTGTTTGGGGCAGTGAAATGTGGATCAATCTGTTGGGATATGGGGCGGATCTTGTATTCCTTGCGGCGGGAAGCCTTTCTTTCATTTGGCTTTTGAAAAACAAGCAATTTACCTTAACCGAAATCCCCTACTCTCTCACCTCCGCCGAGGCAAAAACCGCGGTGACCCGTTCTCCCTGGTTTTGGGTATTTACCGGCGTGTACGGAGGATTGACGCTGGCGTCTTTGGGACTTGATTTTTTGCAAGAACTTCTTTCTTTACAATAAAAACGGAGTATTTATGAACGATTACATTTACGTGGTGGTCACCCAGACGGGGACAATTTTATCCCGGATTTTAAAGCGAATTACCGGTGACGACTACAATCACGTTTCCATTTCCACCGACCCGAATTTAAAAGTTTTATATTCCTTCGGTCGCAAGAATGCTTACAATCCATTCTTTGGGGGGTTTGTGATGGAATCCCCTCGTTTTGGAACCTTTAAACGGTTTTCCGAAACCGATGCGGTGGTTTTGGCAATCCCCGTTACTCACGAAATGAAGGAAAAGATGGAAGAACGGGTGGTGACCATGTACCGGGAACGAAAATCCTACCGTTACGATACTCTGGGGTTGTTGTTGGCGGGCTTTAACATTCGATATGTGCGGGATAATACGTATTATTGTTCCACCTTCGTCCGGGACCTGCTGAAAGAATTCGGGCTTACCGACGACGAAATTTTCAGCCGTTTCCCCAAGCCGGCGGAATTTTTGGAACTGCGAAGCGGAGAAGTGATCTATCGGGGAAAACTCCGTTTGTATGAAGACGAGAGATCAACAGAAGAATAAGAGAGACGCGAAAGCGTCTCTTTTTTCACCCTTTCGACAGGCTTTTCATAAGATGAACTGACGGGCGAAACCGTCCGTTTGGAACTTGTGAAAGGAATTGATCAAATGATTCGGGATTATTTAAGTACCGACGATTGGTCGGAAGACGTAGTGGAAACGGGAATTTTTCTTCCCAAACCCCCTGTTTCGAAACCGGAAGAATGCAAATGTGACTTAAGTTGTGTTGACAATTTGCCTGTAGGCTCCATGTATGCCCCCATGCAGGTGTTTCGCAATCTGTATTCTCCCGAAAATGCCTTGGAAAACGGTACCCTGTTTTGCGAATTGAATCTTCCGTTTCGGGGAGGGCAAAGATAATGAACGACCGTGAAAAAATGCTGCGAAAACTGTCCGAACAACAATTTGCCGCCTGGGAAGCTTCTCTGTTTCTGGATACGCACCCCAACTGCGAAGCTGCTCTGAAAGCCCAGCGGGAATATACCGCATCTGCCAAAGAATGGATGGGAAAATACAACGAATCCTACGGAATGCTCACCCACAGTTGCCCCAACACCGGGGACCGGTGGCAATGGGTCTGCGATCCTTGGCCTTGGGATCTGGATTAAAAGGAAAGGATTGAAAGACTATGTTTGTGTATGAAAAGAAATTACAATACCCCGTAAAAATCAAAACCCCCAACGCCGCCATGGCAAAATTTATTATTGCCCAGTACGGCGGTCCTTCCGGGGAAGCCGGAGCCGCTATGCGGTATCTTTCCCAGCGGTTTTCCATGCCGTATCCGGAACTGAAAGCCGTCTACACCGACATCGGAACGGAAGAATTGGGACATCTGGAAATCGTGGGGACCATCGTTCATCAGCTGACCAAAGGATTGAGCGAGGATGAGTTGAAAAAACAAGGATTTTCCGAATACTTCGTGGAACACACCGTGGGGGTTTATCCCCAAGCCTCCTCCGGAGAAGCCTTTACCGCGGCAACGCTGAACGTAAAAGGAGATTTGCTGGGGGATCTTGCCGAATCCCAGGGTGCAGAACAAAAAGCTCGCGTCACTTACGACAACATTCTCCGCCTGGTTGACGATCCCGACGTGCGAGATCCCATTAAGTTCTTGCGGGCAAGAGAAATCGTCCACTATCAGCGGTTTGCCGAATGCCAACGCATCGCTCAAGAAAAAATGAACTGCAAGAATTATTATATGTATAACCCCTCTTTCGACGGGGTTAGAAGATAATCGTATTTTTAAACCGCATTTTTCTTCAAAATTCAACAAAAAACCGCCCTTATTTATTGAAAATAAGGGCGGGTATTTATTCCGTTTCGGTTTAGGATTTTACGATAATTTCACAGTTGGTTTCCATGACCGAATCTTCGGAAACGATTTGTCCGATGCTGTCCGCAACGATTTTCCCCGCGGCGGGATTCTTCACTGAATCAATCGAACCGAGGACCGTGGCGTTCACCGAAGAATACTCGAATGAAAGGTCGGTCTGTTCCATGGTGCAGTCAATCAGGGTCAGGTTTTTACAATAACAAAGGGGTTGTGTGCCGATGATCTTGCAGTTGATAAAGGTCAGGTTTTCCGCATACCAACCCAGATATTCTCCCTTGACGGTACAGTTTTTTACGGTGACGTTCTTACTGTGCCAGAAGGCGTCTTTGGTGTCCAGATCGCAATGTTCCACCGTCAAATTTTCGGTGTATTGGAAGGAGTATTTCCCTTTCAGTGCCAGGTTTTCCAACCGTCCTCCCTTGGTTTCAAACAGAAAATACTGGGACGTGACGCGGCAATCTTCCATAGTGATGTCTTTGCACCGCCACCCGAATTCATCGGAAATGATGGAACAATGAAAGAACTTCATGGCTTCACATTCCCGCAACGCCTTCGTTCCGTTCATGGTGCAATGGGACAGACTTCCGTTCTTGGCATACCACAGCGAAGCCCGAACCCCTTCGTCCATGACGGAGTTTTCAACCGAAAAATCTTCCGTGTGCCAAAAGGGATATCGCAGAGAGAATTTACAATCTTTAATTTGAACCTTGCGGGCTTCTTTCAACGCCGATTCTCCGTCGGCGGGACCGGCAAAGGTGCAATCTTCCACCGTCGCGTTTTGCAGTGCGTACAACGCCCGTTCTTCGTCCATGGTCCGATTTTTTATGGTTTCCAAGTTCTGTTTCCTCGACTTTTTTCGTGTTTTTTACAGTATAACACAGTTGGAAAAGAATGTCAAGATGGAGAGGGGGGGACGGTGTTCTTTTCTCCGGAAAAGAAAGAAGAACATCGTCCTTTTAATTCATTTTTCACTCTCTTCCTGCGTATGATGAAAGGAGGAAAGGGGAGAGGCGTAATGCGAGTGATGGTCAGCGGTCGGAAAGGGATTTTGGCGGTGGTTGGGGCGGTGGTACTGACGGCGTTGCTTCTGTCGGTTTGCTGCGTCCACGTGTCTTGCGTTTCTTCTCAAGGAACGGAAGTTCCGATTTTGATGTATCATAGTGTGGGATATAATAATCGGGTGCAGACCCCTTATATCTTGACCCCGGAAGTGTTTGAAGAAGACATGAAGTGGCTGTCAGAACACGGATATACGGCGGTGTTTGTGTCGGATTTGGTGCATTACGTGTTGCATAAAACCGCATTACCGGAAAAACCCATTGTCATTACGTTGGACGACGGATTTTTGAACAGCCGTACCTACGTTCTCCCCATTTTGGAACGGTACGGAATGCGGGCAGTCGTTTCCGTGGTGGGAAGTTTTTGCGAAGATTTTAGTTTGCACCCTGACCCCGACCCGTCTTATGCTTACTTGACCTGGGAAGATATTTCCTATCTTTCCCAAACCGGTCGGATTGAAATCGGGAACCATACCTACAATATGCATTCGGTGGGGGAACGGAAAGGGTGTATGAAATTGGCCGGGGAATCGGTGGCGGCGTATTCTGCTACGTTATCCAACGATTTAAGTAAGTTGCAGACCGTTCTTTCGGAAAAATCCGGCGTTACCCCCACGGTATTTGCCTATCCTTACGGGGCGGTCAGTGAAGAATCGGTGTTCGTGTTGCAATCTCTGGGATTTTCCGCCGCCTTGACCTGTGCGGAAAAAATCAATCTGCTTTCTCCCGGCAATCCCGACCGATTGTATCATCTGGGGCGGTTCAACCGTCCTTCCGGGGAATCCACAGGGGATTTTATGAATCGGGTGCTGGGTGGGAAATAATCTTGTCAGATTCACCAAAAACCCGGATTGGACGGGGGTTTCTTCGGGATAAGTGGACAAAATTGTTTTTTATTTGTTTCAAAAATGTGGAAAGTATTGACATTTCTGTAAAAATGGTCTATAATGAACCCGTAGCGATAACCTCGCTGCGGAATCATGGAAAAGAGGTTAATCCCAATGTACGAAGACAAGACTTTGGTCTGCAAAGATTGCGGACAGGAATTCACTTTCACTGCCGGTGAGCAGGAATTTTACGCCGAAAAGGGTTTCACCAACGAACCCCAGCGTTGTAAAAACTGCCGTCAGGCTCGCAAAACCGCTCGTGGGGAAGCTCCCCAGCGTCAAATGTATGATGCTGTTTGTGCTTCTTGCGGTAAAGAATGCAAGGTTCCCTTTGAACCCCACGATGACCGCCCGGTCTATTGCAGCGAATGCTTCCGCAGCCAGAAGTAATTTGAATTCAACCCCGATAACCGGAAGCTCGTCTTCCGGTTATTTTGTTCAATTTCGGAAAGGACAAGCATATGAATATTTGGCACAATATTGACCCAAAACGCATCAATCCCGAGGATTTCGTTGCGGTGGTGGAAATTTCCAAGGGTAGTAAAAAGAAATACGAACTGGACAAAGAGACCGGTTTGATTATTTTGGATCGGATTTTGTATACCGCAACACACTATCCCGCCAACTACGGCTTTATCCCTCGCTCTTACGGTGACGACGGGGACCCGTTGGACGTGCTGATTATTTGCTCTCAAACCTTGGATCCGTTGACCTTGGTGCGGTGCTATCCCATCGGACATATCACCATGTTGGACGACGGACGAAACGACGAAAAGATCATCGCCATTCCCTTCGCCGACCCCAATTACAATCAATACAAAGATATTTCGGAACTTCCCGCCCACATTTTTGACGAAATGCGGCACTTCTTTAAGGTCTATAAGGCTTTGGAAGATAAGGACACTGTTGCGGGAGACGTTCACGGAAGAGAAGATGCCATCAAAGTTATCGGCGATGCTTTGGAAAATTACGTGGAAACCTTTTGTAAATAAAAAAATATCGGGTCTCTCCCTTGGGAAAGACCCGATTCTTTTTGCGTAAATTAAGAGAAAAACATATGCTCTACAAAAATTTTGACCCCAATGGCAATTAAGATCAACCCTCCGAAGATGGCGGCTTTTTCTTTCATCAAAGCTCCAAATTTTTTCCCGGCAAACACTCCCAGCAGACAGCATAACGCGGTGACCATTCCGATCAACGCCACGGCAAAATAGGGATTTGTATTGGGGAAGGCAACTGCCAAGGTGACCCCCGCCGCCAAGGCATCAATGCTGGTGGCCACCGATTGGGTAAAAATCAATTTATAAGTAAAGGAAACGGCACAGGATTCTCCTTCGGGATTGCGGAGATTTTGAATGGCTTCCACCAACATCTTTCCGCCCAAAAAGCCCAGCAAAATCAAAGCGATCCAGTGATCGACGATGGAAACGTAGGTGCTGAACAACGCCCCGGCAAGGTATCCGATTAAGGGCATTAAAGCCTGAAATATGCCAAAACTAACGGCAGAGATCACTAATTTTTTCTTTTCTTTTTGATAACAAATCCCGTTGGAAACCGAGACGGCAAAGGCGTCCATGGAAAGCCCCAACGCTAATAAAAAGACGGAAATCAATTCTCCCATAATCAAAACCTCACTTGTGTACTTGTTCTTTGACTAATAATTTTGCAAGCCACGTTCTTTTTACCTTCAACGCACCTTTCGGACAAAATTCCTGACAGCAGAAGCAACGGATACAGTCTTTGCGACGGATGACCGGCTTTTTGTCCACCATTTCGATGGCGTTTGCGGGACAAATTTTAAAACATTCTTTGCAGCCGATACATTCGTCGGCAGACAAAACCGGACGGGACGCCAAGGCTTTGTCCAGAAACGCCGAGGAAATCCGCCCGAAAAAGGTGTGGGAATCTTTGTTGAACCGTAAACTGTGAACCGTTTCCACCCGGTGGTAATCGGGAACGACAAAAGGTTTCCAATCTCCGGAAACGTCCAATTCTTCCGGTGTTTTGGGAATCAACCCCCGACGGTACGCGGCTTTTAAGGTGGGAACGTCTTCGGTTTTCAGCCCAATGATATCCGCCCCTACCAGGTCAGCGGCGTGGGGCGAGTCCGAGGCAATCAAAACGCCGATCTTTCGGGGTGTTCCTGCGGTAGGTCCATTTCCTTCCATACCAACCACGCCGTCGGTGATGGAGAGGGTAGGTTTAAAATAATCGTTTAAGTCAATAATCATGTCTGCAAACCGGTCCGGGTCGGGGAATCGGTAATGATATTCCGGTTTTGCCGTGCCGGGAATAACGCCGAACATATTCTTGGCAGCTCCGCTCATCGCCATCATGCCGTGGGTCTTTAACTTGCAAAAGTCGATGATGACGTCCGCCTCGTCCAGCCAGGCGGTGTAGGTAAATTTTTTCGCCTCTTTTGCTTGGGGGAAATTTGCCTCTTTTACGTCAAAATTCCAATTTAGTTCTCCCCCTGCCTGCTCTACGGTTTTCATTCCCGTTGCGGCATAAATGCGATCCAAATATAATTTGGTGTACAGTCCTCCGGGACTGTCCCCCACGATGACTCTGGCACCTCGTTCCGTTAAAAGTTTTACCAAGGCACACAACAACACCGGATGGGTGGTTGCCGCCGCTTCCGGTTTTAAAAAGGTGACCAGGTTTGCTTTTATCGCCACGGTCATGCCCGGCTTTGCAAAGTCCAATCCGCCCAAGGGGGCAAGGACTTGCTCCAGAGCTTGTTCCGCCTGTTGTGGTTGATAGCTGTCGCAGGAAACCACGGAAACTTTCATGGAATCGCCCCTTTCATAACATTTTCTTATTATATCACATTTTTTTGTTTTTGTCTACCGAAAAAATGAACGGGCGTTTGCGAAAATGCATATTTATAACGTATAATATGTAAAAAACTAAAAAAACTGGGAAAAGGAGTGTATATTTGAAAAAAGACACAGATTTTTTTCAAATCCCCCCTTGACAAACGAGGTGCGATGTGCTATAATACCCCCATAAAAGCTGTGACGAGGACGGTTTGGAGTCCCTTGCTTTGAGAGAGCCGACGGTTGGTGCGAGTCGGAAGCAAGCCTCCTTGTAACCCATCACCTCCGAGCCGGAAGCCCGAAAGCCTTTGGTGAGTAGACGTTTCCCGTGATTGCTGCGTGAATGCATAGGGATTGTTGGATCCCAAGAGTGGCGAAAGTATTTTCGCAATTTGAGTGGTACCGCGAGTGAACCTGTAAGAGTCACCCGTCTCAAAGAACTTTCTTTGGGACGGGTTTGTTTTTTTTATGAGCACAATCCCGATCCCCCAACAAAAAACGGCTCATAAAAAATATTTTGTAGGAGGAAAAACTTGTGCCTAACACCGTTGAAACCGTAAAACTTTTGGAAGTTGCCGCCCGTATTCGGGAAATGCGGGAAATTTCGGGAATTTCCGTAGAAGAAATGGCTGAAAAAACTGAAGTTTCCGTTGCGGAATACGTGGGTTACGAAAAAGGGGAAACTGATTTTCCGTTCTCTTTTATCCACAAATGTTCTTTGGTGTTCAATATCGGAATTTCCGATCTGTTGGAAGGGAAATCCGCGAACCTTTCGTCGTATACCGTAACTCGGAAAGGGCAGGGACAAGAGACCGCAAAAGAAGACGGAATTACCATTCAAAACCTGGCTCCCATGTTCCGAAAAAAGATCGCCGAACCTTATTGGGTACGGTACGAATATGATCCCTCGCAACAAAACAAACCCATTCACCTTGCCACCCACTCCGGGCAGGAATTCGACCTGGTTATCAGCGGAAAACTGAAAGTCCAGGTTGGGAATCATACGGAAGTGTTAGGAGAAGGGGACAGCATTTACTATAATTCTTCCACTCCCCACGGTATGATTGCCGTAGATGGGGAAGATTGTGTATTCTGTGCCGTGGTTCTTCCCGGGGAAGATGTGAAAGAGGAAACCGTCCGGGCAAGTATTATGACGGCAAAATCTTCCGCACCCCTGGTCTGCGAAAAGTTTATTCAGACCGAAGAAGACGAAAACGGCACCTTGCAAAACATTCGTTTTACCAATACCGATACCTTTAACTTCGGCTTTGATGTGGTGGACGAAATTGCTGCCCGTTATCCCGACAAATTGGCGATGCTTCATTTGGACGTGAACCGTACCGAACGTCGGTTTACCTTTAAGGATATCAAACAATATTCCAACCAATGTGCAAACTATTTCACCTCTCTTGGAATCAAGCGAGGGGATAAGGTTATGTTGGTATTGAAACGGCATTATCAGTTCTGGTTTGCCATGGTTGCTCTGCACAAATTGGGTGCGGTTGCTATTCCTGCTACCAATCAGTTGAAACAGCACGATTTTGAATACCGTTATAATGCCGCCGGCGTTTCTGCCATCGTTTGTACCGCCGACGGAGATACGGCGGATATTGCCTCCGCCGCTGCGGAAAATTGTCCTCAGATGACCACCAAAATCCTGGTGGGCGGCTCCAAAGAGGGCTGGCACAATTTCGACGAAGAATTTAAACTGTTCTCTCGAAAATATTCCCGTCCTGAAGATGCTTCTGCCGGGGACGAAATGGCGTTGATGTTCTTTACGTCCGGCACCACCGGGAACCCCAAAATGGCGGCACACAAGCATACTTATGCTTTGGGACATTACGTTACTGCAAAGTATTGGCATTGCTGCGAACGGGACGGTTTGCACCTGACCATTTCCGATACGGGTTGGGGGAAATCGTTGTGGGGCAAACTGTACGGTCAATGGTTGTGCGAAGGGGCAGTTTTTGTCTACGACTTTGACCGTTTTGACGAAAACGATATCCTCCCCATGTTTGCTAAATATAACATCACCACCTTCTGTGCTCCCCCCACTATGCTTCGTATGTTGATTCGGGGCGATTTGTCGAAATACGACCTGTCGTCGATTCATCACATGACCACCGCCGGGGAAGCGTTGAACCCCGAAGTGTTTAAGAAATTTAAAGAAGCCACCGGCTTGGAAATTATGGAAGGATTTGGGCAGACCGAAACCACTCTTGCCATCGCAAACCTGGTGGGGACCGCTCCCAAGATTGGCTCTATGGGGAAAGCATCTCCCCAGTTCGACTTGGATATTGTCGATGCTGACGGCAACAGCCTTGCCGCCGGGGAAGTGGGCGAAATTGTAATCCATACGGACAAAACCGTACCTTGCGGTCTGTTCCTGGAATATTATCTGGATGAAGAAAAAACCACCGACGCTTGGCACGACGGAATGTACCATACCGGTGATACGGCGTGGAAAGACGAAGATGGCTATTTCTGGTACGTTGGTCGGGTAGACGACGTGATCAAATCTTCCGGCTACCGCATTGGACCTTTCGAAATCGAAAGCGTTATCATGGAACTTCCCTACGTTCTGGAATGCGGGGTCTCTGCTGCACCCGATGAAGTTCGCGGTCAGGTGGTCAAAGCGTCTATCGTTCTGACCAAAGGCACCGAGCCTACGGAAGAACTGAAAAAGGAAATCCAGAATTACGTAAAAGAACATACGGCTCCTTATAAGTATCCCCGTATCGTGGTCTTCCGCGAAGACCTGCCCAAGACCATCAGCGGTAAGATTCAGCGAAATAAACTGTAATCGTGCAAAAGAAGGCGGAAATAGGACAAAAAAAGTGCTTTTTTCCTAAAAAAATAGCGAAAAGGTATTGACAAAATACTAAAGTTATGATAAAATAGTACTATTATTTAATAAAGGCTTTGACGAAGAGGGTAGAAAACCCGTCGACGCAGAGAGAACCGGCGGTTGGTGCGAGCCGGGGTCGACCTTTCATACTTGTCACTTCCGAGCCGGGAGAAAGAACGCCTTCGGGCAGGTAGACTCTCCCCGTGATTGCTGCGTTAAGGCATAGAAGTTGTTGGACTTCAAGAGAGGCGGTCTTTCCGCAATTTGAGTGGTACCGCGGGTGTATTGTAACAAACACTCGTCTCAAAGTTTTATCAGCTTTGGGACGAGTGTGTTTTTTTTACGTCCCGGATAGGAGAAACATTATGGAAAACATGACCGGACTGGATTTTAAGATCCAAGAAATTGCCGGCCGTATTCGTGAATTGCGGGAGCTGGAAGGACTTACCTCTGCTGAAATGGCGGAGAAGACCGGACTTTCTGAACAGGAATACTTACAGTGCGAAGCAGGGAACAGTGATCTGAACTTTGCCTTTATCTACCGTTGTGCGATGGTGCTTCGGGTCAACGTCACCGATATTATCGAAGGACAATCCCCCAAGCTGAAATCCTACACCGTCACCCGGAAAGGGGCGGGGCAGGAGGTTTCCAGTGCCCACGGTATGACCTACTACAACCTGGCGTACGCGTTCCGTGACCGTATTGCAGAACCTCTGTACGTCCGTAGCGTTTATGATCCGAAGGCCTCTCAAAAGGACATTGAACTGACCACCCACGCCGGACAGGAATGTGACATTATCATCGAGGGGAACCTGATGGTTCAGGTGGGGGATCACAAAGAAGTGTTAGGCCCCGGGGACAGCATTTATTTTGACTCCGATACTCCCCACGGGATGATTGCCGTCAACGGGAAAGATTGCGTTTTCTATGCCATCGTTCTGAATCCCACCGGAGAACCCATCCCTGAACTTGCGGAAGCCAAACCCATTACCGAAAAGCGGATTGTTACCGCCGACACCAAGGATCGGATCTATCGGAAGTATATTGACACTGTGGAAGATGAAAACGGAACTCCCACCCAAATTAAGTTCAAAAACACCGATCAGTTCAACTTTGCCTTCGATCTGGTAGATGCTTTGGCAGACAAAGAACCGGAAAAATTGGCAATGCTTCATATTTCCCGGGATAAGACCGTCCGCCGCCTTACCTTCAAAGACATCAAAAAGGCATCGAACCAATGTGCCAACTACTTTAAGTCTTTGGGCATCAAAAAGGGCGACAAAGTCATGTTGGTTCTCAAGCGGCATTACCAATTCTGGTTTGCCATGATGGGGCTGAACAAATTGGGGGCTATCGCCATTCCCGCCACCAATCAGTTGCAGGAACACGATTTTGAATATCGCTTCCAATGTGCCGGCGTTTCCGCCATTATTTGTACCGCTGACGGGAATACCGCAGAACAGGTAGACATCGCCGCCGCAAAATGCCCCGACCTGAAGCATAAGATTATGGTCAACGGGACCCGGGACGGCTGGCGGAGTTTCGATGAAGAATATCCTTTGTACAGTACCCATTTCCATCGTACCGAAGATTCTCCCTGCGGAGAAGATTTGATGCTGATGTTCTTTACTTCCGGAACGTCCGGATATCCCAAACTTGCCGCACACAATTACAAATATCCTTTGGGGCATTTCCATACCGCCAGATATTGGCACAACGTGGATCCCGACGGATTGCACTTCACCATTTCCGACACCGGTTGGGCGAAGTCCATGTGGGGCAAATTGTACGGACAGTGGTTGTGTGAAGCGGCAATTTTTGTCTACGACTTTGACCGTTTTGATGCCGCCGATATTCTGCCAATGTTTGCAGAACATCAAATTACCACCTTTTGTGCTCCTCCCACCATGCTCCGCATGATGGTCAAGCAAGATATTTCTAAGTATGACTTTTCTTCGGTCAAACATATGACCACCGCCGGCGAAGCACTCAACCCGGAAGTGTATCGGCAGTTTGAAAAAGCCACCGGACTGCAGATCATCGAAGGCTTCGGTCAAACCGAAAGTACGATGATTATCGGCAATATGGTGGGTGCACCTCACAAGATCGGATCTATGGGCAAGAAGGTTCCCGTTTATGACGTGGAATTGCACGACGCCGACGGCAACCAGGTTCCCGTTGGGGAAACCGGTGAAATCGTTGTTAATATTAAAAACGGTTTGCCTTGCGGTCTTGCCGTTGGATATTACGGCGATGAAGAAAAGACCGCCGAAAACTGGCACGACGGTTATTATCATACCGGCGACGTTGCCTGGAAAGACGAAGACGGCTTCTTCTGGTACGTAGGCCGTGCCGACGACGTCATTAAGTCTTCCGGTTACCGCATCGGGCCTTTCGAAATCGAAAGCGTTATTATGGAACTTCCCTACGTTTTGGAGTGCGGCGTTTCTGCCGAACCGGACGAAGTTCGCGGACAGGTGGTGAAGGCTTCTATCGTCTTGGTAGACGGCACCGAACCTTCCGAAGAACTGAAAAAGGAAATCCAAACCTACGTCAAACAAAAAACCGCACCTTACAAATACCCCCGCATCGTGGTCTTCCGGGATTCCCTTCCCAAGTCGGTCAGCGGTAAGATCCAGCGGAACAAACTGTAATTTATGAGAAATTTTAAACGTATCACCTTGCTTTGCGGACATTACGGAAGCGGCAAGACCAACGTGGCGGTTAACCTCGCCTGCGAATTGCGAAAGCAATACAATCGGGTTGCCGTGGCGGATCTGGATATCGTCAATCCCTATTTTCGCTCCAAAGACAGCCGGGGGCAGTTGGAAGATTTGGGCATTCGCCTGATTTGTTCCGAATATGCCAACACCAACGTGGATATTCCCGCACTTCCCCAGGATATGTACGCCGTTACCGATGACAAAGAGTTACACGTCATCATCGACGTTGGGGGCGACGACCGGGGTGCCTTGGCGTTGGGTCGGTTGACCGACACCATCGTTGCCGAGGGCGATTACGAAATGATTGCCGTCATTAATTCTGCCCGCCCCTTGACCCATACCCCCGAAGATACGGTGGAAGTGTTGCGGGAGATCGAAGCCGCCGGACGGATTCGGTTTACCGGCATTATCAACAACACCAATCTGGGACGGGAAACCGATGAAGATGTGGTTCTCAAGTCGATTTCTTATGCCGAAACGGTTTCAAATTTGATGGAAATTCCTGTGGTTATGACCACCGCTTCTGTCGAATTATTTCCT
>JAZRUJ010000075.1:0-6440 GCA_045652445.1 Eubacteriales bacterium
GAATAGTCGGTGTCTATGACGAAGAGGTTCCACCCGTTCCCATTCCGAACACGGTAGTTAAGCTCTTAGGTGCTGAAAATACTTGGCTGGCGACGGCCCGGGAAAATAGGGCGATGCCGACATTCTCTTTTTTTATGCCCATTTTTTTGGCCCGTTAGTCAAGCGGTCAAGACGTTGGCCTCTCACGCCGAAGTCAGGAGTTCAACTCTCCTACGGGTCACCAAGACTCTGACAGAAGCGTCAGAGTCTTTTTTTATCAGCATATCAGGGCCTTTAGCTCAGTTGGTTAGAGCTCCCGGCTCATAACCGGTCGGTCCCGGGTTCGAGTCCCCGAAGGCCCACCAAACAAGTTAAAGGCGAACCCATTTCCCCTGGGAGATGGATTCGCCTTTATCGTTTATTTCTAACCATACATATGCAACGCCACAGACGGTTTCCCGCCTGTGGCGTTGTTTATTCATTGTATGATTGAGTGTAATTGCATTTACCTTTTCTTTTTGATCACAATAAACGCAATACCGCCACCGACTACAATGCCTGATACGGCAAAGAGGAGTCCCCATAAAATGTTTTTGACTTCAGGCTCTGTTTTATCCGTGGGTATGTTAGCATCAATTGAAGGATCGGTTGTTAGGATGCTTTCAGTCGGCTCCTTGGTTTCATCACTGCTTAAAGCAGGCACGATCACATAATCGCAGATGGTACAGGTCTGTGCCATAGCTTCTGTGGCGGCTGTCCCGGGAGCGTGGACTTCTTCGTCAACTTTTAATCCGCAACCAGCACATTTATGCCAGTGGTTTACTTCATTGTTCTCCCAGCTTTCTGTATAGGTGTGTGCGGTTTCGCGACGGTAACCACAGATAGAGCAGTCCTTATCGCAGGTGTTCTCAAAATCATGCTCTGTATAGCTATTTGTTTCCTCACAACCGATGCATTTATGCCAATGTCCTTTTTCGTCTGCGGTATAATCACTAGCATAACTATGTGTGTGATTCAATGCCGGTTTTATTATGTAACCGCAGATAGTGCAGGACTGTGCAGTTGTTTCGGTAGCCTCCGCGCCGGGCGTGTGGGTTGCTATGTCTTTTTTAGTTTTGCAGACAGAACATTCGTGCCAGTGACTCGTGTTGTCTTTACTCCAGATGGTTTTGAAATTGTGGGTAATACTACGTGTCTGTGTGCAAATGTTACATGAGGTGTCGCAAGCGTTATCATAGGTGTGTGTAGTTAATTTTGCAACATTTTCTGTCTTTGTGACACCACAGACTGTGCAAGTATATGTCTTGGTTCCGTAATCCTTACAATTGGGCTGTTTTGTAACTGTACCTCTGTTCCATGTGTGAGTGGTCAGTCTTGATAGGTTTTCAGTCTTTGTTGTACCACAGCCGGAGCAAGTGTAAACTTTAGTTCCGTAATCTTTACAGGTAGGTTGCTTGGTAACGGTACCATCAATCCAGTTGTGGTTTACCATCTCTGTTCTCTGACAAACAGAACAAGTATGTTTGTGCGTGAGGAAATCATTATTCACCCATTCATTATATGAATGGGCATTTGTTTGAGCAAGCGTCTCCGTCCTGGTACTACCGCAACCGGTACAGGTGTAGGTCTTGATCCCATTGTCCTTACAAGTGGGCTGTTTGGTTACCTGCCCATTGTTCCAGCTGTGATTTGCGGTCTCTGTTTTTCCACAGGTACAGGATCTCTTGTGTGTAGTATCGTTGTTTTTTACCCAAGCACCGTAGCTGTGGGATCCTGTGGTGGTAAAGCTTTTTTCTTCACTCCAATATTCTGTGCCGTCGATTTTAGCAAGTAACTGATATGTGTAGCTGGTGGCATGGGTAAGTGTAACGCCCATCTCTTTCTGTATATCATACCAAATCATAACTGTGGAGTTCCCGATGTAATTTTGGGATGGTGCGTGTACATATGTCCAGCCACCGTTGGCATAAGTGGCATTGCTTGGTCTGACACGAATGCCGAAAGTCTGTGCAGCCCCACCTGTGTTCTTATAGACTTTTCCATAAACAACAGCATTGTTATCAGTGATGACATCCGTATAGCCGGGGTATCCATGCTCAACTTTCGGACTTGTTCCCGTGGTTTCATAATTCAATGATCTTTTCGCGACAATTGAAGTATAGTGATTCCATTTTCGATCATTCCAATCCACATAATTAACTTGGCAACAACCGAGAGCATTTGAGTCAATCAGATGAATTGAATCACTATCATAACCATAAAAAATAGCATAGTGACTTCCGTTGTTGCATGTTAAAAAATCACCAGGTCGAAGTTGTGATAAAAATTGTTCGTTAATCCCACCATAATCACTACTCCGAATCTCATAGGTATTTCCATTATAAGGGTCGTGTCCAAAGATGTAACCAAACGCAAAACATGCAAAGCCAAGACAACTATTGTGAGTTAGCGTATTCCCTGAAAAGATTGACATATCCACTGCATTTTTTGCAGATACGTTGTATTCTAGAATGTTTTTTAGCTCGCAGTTTGGGCAGGAGGTGCTATTACATTTTCCTTTATACTGATATTGTGCTGCACATGGACCGCCGCTTTTTGTAAAATAACTGCCCTGTGGGAATAAAGCTTTTAAGTTGTTAATTTTCGTTTGCACCGTTGACTTGCTGATTGCACTGGCAGTTGTGGGAAAAACGCCGATAACAAACGTTCCGATCAGGAATAAGATCATCAAAAAGGTAATCATTTTTTTCATGGTTGTACCCCGTTTTTTCTCTTTTTTCTTAATAGACGTATTGAATTTAATTCAATCAAAGTTGTCTAATAACCATATTATCACCCCAAAAATAAAAAGTGCGGCTACCGAAGTAACCGCACAAAAAACGCAAACTCCGATAGTCGCCAAACTAATTCAATATAAAGCATCATTGTACTCATACCGACGGAATTTGCATTTTTATCAAATTCACGGAATGAGCACAAAAAGGTATAGCATCCCCCTATACAAATGATGCTTTTTCGTTTTGAATTAATTTGGCATATATATTATATCATTTTTTGTACTGCATTACAAGGAATTTCTTAAATAGTTCAAAAAAATCTTGCAAAGCGATAAATAGTTCGTCTTTAACATTATCTACTCCACCAAGAAAGGAGAATCAATGCCGCAATCTGTCCCCCTTTGTCGAACGGTTTTTCTTGCAATTTGTCTTGAAATGTGGTATAATGGATTCAGGAAAAGAATTCCATCGGTTTAACCTTTTTTACATACAACAACGTCATAAGCAGAAGATCAGCCCCCGAATTTGTCGAGGGCTGATTTTTTTGTTGAGGATGGGAAAATGGATTCCAAAAAAAGTCTCTTGACAGGGTTGAAAAGTTGTGATATAATGAAAAAAAAGGGGTAAACGTCTATGCCTACCGAAAACACCTTTAAGATTCGTACGAAAAACCGGAACCTGTTTCTTCGGGTAACGAAAGGACATTTTGCTACCAATCACAGCCATATCAACTATTACGTTGACGTGACGACGCAAAAAACCCGTCTTTCAGAAGCCGAAGCGGTGGCGAAGGAAATCGTTTCCTATTATAACCACAGTACCATTGTGGATACCATTCTTTGTTTGGACGGAACCCAAGTTATCGGCACCTGCCTGGCTCGGGAGCTGACGAAAGAAGATTTTACCAACCTGAACGCTCATCAAACCATTTATGTGATGACGCCGGAATACACGTCGGGAAGCCAACTGTTTTTCCGGGACAATATCGTTCCCATGGTGAAAGGGAAGAACGTGTTGATTCTCTGTGCGTCGGTCACCACCGGATATTCCGCCCGTGCCGCTATTGAAGCGGTGAAATATTACGGGGGGAGAGTTGCCGGGATTTCGGCGATTTTTGCCACCATTGATACGTGCGACGGCTATCCCGTTCGTTCGGTCTTTGATGCCGACGATTTGGATGGCTACGAAAGTTATCCCACCCACGACTGTCCCTATTGCAAGGCCGGTCAAAAGATTGATGCTTTGGTAAACAGTTTTGGATATTCCAAACTTTAATTTGATTTATGAATTCCCGGCAGAATAATTCTGTCGGGGATTTTTTTGTCTTATTTACTTGATTTTTGGGGGAAGTTATGGTATAATAGAGCCATGTTACAGAAATGAGGAAGTTTGATTTGACCGAAAAATTACGTTTTCGAGATTGTTTAGGGGACCGTGCATTGTATCGTAAGATGTTGAAAATTGCCGTTCCTATTTCCTTGCAATCCATGATTACCGTGGGCATCAACCTGATGGATACAATTATGTTGGGTACCATGGGTGATGATCAATTGTCTGCCTCGTCTTTGGCGGGTCAGTTTATCAATTTGTTTATGATCTTTTGTATGGGAATCGGTATGGGGGCATCGGTTTTGACGTCTCGATTTTGGGGGATGCAGGATATTTCCTCCCTGAAAAAGTCGGTAACCATTATGCTTCGGTTTGCCTTTGGTTTTAGTGCTGTTTTTACCGTGGCAACCATTTTTGCACCGGCTTGGATTATGCGGATCTATACCGAGGAGCCGGAGATCATTGCCTTTGGGATTCGTTATCTGAAATGGATGATTCCTACCTATTTTTGTACGGCACTTTCTTTGGTTTGTACGATTGTTCTTCGCACGGTAGGACGGGTGCGAATCCCTTTAATTTGTTCCATTATCGCCTTTTTTGTGAACGTTTTTTCCAACTGGGTCTTTATTTTCGGAAAATTGGGAGCTCCCCGCATGGAAATTGAAGGGGCGGCTCTGGGGACGTTGATTGCCCGCGTGTTTGAACTTTGTTTTATTTGCGGCTATTTCTTTTTCATCGACAAACGGATTGGGTATCGGTTAAAAGATTTGTTTATGAAATGTCGGGATATGCTGGGCGAATACATTCGGGTCAGTATTCCGGTGTTGATTTCCGATGGATTGTTGGCTTTAGGAAACAATGCGGTGGGCATGGTCATGGGACGCATCGGAAAAGCTTTTGTTGCCGCAAACTCGGTGACTACCGTAGTGCAACAGTTAAGTTCGGTTTTGACCCAAGGAATTTCCAATGCCAGCGGGATCATTACCGGGCATACCATGGGGGAAGGCAATTACAAAAAAGCCTATCGGGAAGGGTTTACCTTTCTGATTATTGGTGCGGTGATGGGAATATTGGCAGGGTTGCTGATTTTGGCGGTAAAAAATCCCATTATTAATTTCTACGACGTTTCTCCGGAAGCTAAATTGATTTCCCATGAGATGATGTACGCCATTTCTTTGATTATGGTATTCCAAACGGTAGGGAATATGCTGACAAAAGGGGTGTTGCGTGCTGGCGGTGATACAAAGTTCTTAATGCTGGGGGATATTTTGTTTCTGTGGGTCGCGTCGATTCCCTTGGGAGCCTTGGCGGGGTTGGTGTTCGGATTCCCCTCATTTTGGATTTACACGCTGTTGAAAATTGATCAAGTGATTAAATGTATTTGGTGTATTTTCCGACTAAAAAGCGGGAAGTGGATGAAGAAAATTAAATCGGCGACGGAATAAGAAAAAAGTATAGATTTAATTTCTCTTGTTTTCGTGTGTTTTCAAGGGTTTATAGGATTTTATTTTAATAAAAACAGTTTCTTATCAAACCGTTTCGGTTTTAAAAATCTGCGAAAAAGAAGTTGTTGTCCCTTGACACAGAATCGTTTTTGTATTATAATGAAAAAAAGAAAAGGAGAGGTGTGCTTATGTCGGGTGTGATTACCTATCGCATCGCAACGGTAAACGACGCGGAAGAGATTTTAAAAATCTATGCCCCTTACGTGGAATCTACGGCGGTAACCTTTGAATTTGACGTTCCGTCTTTGGATGAGTTTCGCCAGCGAATCGCATCGGTTTTGGAACATGATCCGTATCTTGTTGCCGTAAGCGATGGGCGGATTTTGGGCTACGCATATGCCTCCGCCTACCGTTCCCGGGCAGGGTTTACCTGGACGCCGGAATTGTCGGTTTATGTGAAGCAGGGATACCAAGGACAGGGCATCGGCACCCATCTGTACGCCGCTTTGTTGGATTTGTTACGGCTTCAGGGATATCAAAACGTTTGTTCCGTGTTGTCCTGGCCGAATCCCGGCAGTGAAAAATTGCATCAACATTTTGGCTTCCGTTTTGCGGGATTGCAGAAAAAATGCGGATATAAAAACGGTGCCTGGAGAGACGTTGCCATTTTTGAACGGCGGTTGGGTGATTACCCCGTTCCTCCGGTACAACCGTTGCCCTTTTCAGAATTGAACAAAGAAGACGTGGAGCGAATTTTAAAATTTTAAAATACCCTCTTGACAATTCCAGAGAGATGTGTTATAATAAAGATAATAAGAATTATTCTTAATCTTTATTTTCTCGAACAGGAGGGACCTTATGACTCAGCAACGAAAGATAATTTTTGACGTAATTCGCTCCTCTATGCGTC
>JAZRUJ010000076.1:0-5179 GCA_045652445.1 Eubacteriales bacterium
AGTTGATCTGGTCTTTTTTCATACCGATGGGGAGCAACGCCGTCCGGATCTCATTTTCGGTCAGATTCCGATCCTGTTCCTTGGCACGTTCCAGCAATTCTCGAAGAACTACTTTTGCTTCGGATTCGGTTTGAGGGGTGTTGTTCATTTCTTCCATGACGTCTTACTCCTTTGTCTCTTTTCTCTTATTTCGTAACCGCTCCAGATTTGCCGCAAAGGCGTCATCGCCTCCTGCCGCGGCTCTGCGATCGATCTTTTGTTTTTCTTCTTTTAAAACTTCTGCTGCCCGAAGAATTTCTTTTTCTTCTCCGCTGATGGCTTCGCAAGAAGCAATAAAACTAACGATCCGCCCCATTTCGTCGGGTTGGAAATATTGAGTCAACAATAACCCCGGCTCTATCGCCGTGGGGTTTTGGCGGATTTGTTCCAAAAGTGCCAGATAAACCCGACGGTTAAAATCGGTGACAAACTCTTCGGGAGCAACCGCTTTCGCCACTTTTTCCGCTTTTTCGGGGAATGCCAAAAGCACGGAAATCAAATCTTCCTCCGCCCGGGCAGCCCGCAAGTGGGTCATTCGCTGGGGATTAATTCGATCCCCTACGCCGCGAAGTTTATTGCTTTCTTCTTTTTCCCGCTGTTTTTCCCGTAGCCGGGCTTGAGTGCGAAGCCGCCGCAAAACCTCTCTGCGGACGGTTTCGTCGGACAGTTCCAGCCGTTTTCCCGCCCGGGAAGCGTAAATTTCCCGTTGTGCGTCGGAGCGAATGGTTCCGAGAAGATCGAACACTTCTTTGGAGCATTGTACCCGTTCGCTGTCCACGGAAAGGTCGTATTTGCGGAATATTTCGTTCAGACGGAAATCAATCCCCGTCTCCGAACCGTCCACCAAGGCTTGGAAAAATCCTCTGCCTTCTTTTTTGATAATCTCGTCCGGGTCCTTGCCACCCCGAAGGGTCAAAACCCGCACGTTTAAATCCAGGGTGGACAAGACCTGCATGGAACGTTGCGTTGCCTTCCGTCCCGCTTCGTCGTTGTCGTAACAAAGAACCACCCGGTCGGTGTATTTCTTCAAAAGCCGTCCTTGTTCGGGGGTGAGAGCCGTTCCCAGCCCTGCCACCGCATTATCGAACCCTGCCTGGTGCATGGCAATTACGTCCATATATCCTTCGCAAAGGATCAGACAGCCTTTTTTGGAGGTTTTGGCGTAATTCAATGCGTAAAGATTGTTCCCTTTCCGGAATGTAATCACTTCCGGAGAGTTGAGGTATTTTGCCGGATCGTCAGGGTCCATGGACCTTCCGCCAAAGCCAATCACGTTGCCGCTGGCATCAATGATGGGGAACATGACCCGATCCCGGAACCGGTCGAAAATCCGGACCTTTCCGTCGTCCCGCTGGGGATTAACCACCAAGCCGGAGGCTTTAATCTGTTCGTCTTTATATCCCCATTCCCGCAGTTTATCATACAAACCTGTCCAACCGGCGGGAGAATATCCGATACCGAACCGGATCAAGGTATTTTTCGTCAGTCCCCGACCGGTGATGTATTCCAGAGCCTTTTTGCCCTCGGGACGGAAGAGACATTCGTGGAAGTACCGAGCGGCTTTTTTGTTCATTTCCAAAATGGTTTTTCGCAGCTGGGTGATCTCGCTGTCAAAGGTGTCCCGAGTAGGAACGGTCATCCCCACCGATTCCGCCAAAAACGTGACCGCTTCCGGGTAGGACATGTTTTGCATTTTCATCAAAAATGTGATGGCGTCTCCCCCGGCACCGCAACCGAAACAGTAAAAGAGTTGTTTTTGTCCGTCTACGTGAAAAGACGGCGTTTTTTCATTATGAAAAGGACAAAGTCCCACCATAGACGAAGAAGAGGACCGTTTTAACGTGACGTACTGTTCCACCAACGAAACAATATCCACCCGGCTGCGTAATTCATGCAAAAATTCTTCTCCGAAAAACTGTGCCATACGGTTCTTCCTCCCCTCGACATTTTAATCTCTTACAACTAACTAATACACAGATTTTTCTGCCTTTCCTCTTTTTTTTTTACGATTTCAGCGGATTGCACAAAAAAAGATGGAAATATGATGAAAATATCCAAACAACCTTGGGCAATTGCTTGACAAATAGGGGCAAAATGTGGTATACTAATTTCGTATATTTTAATGTAAGGAAACCGTTCACGCCATGAAGACCTTTCAAACCGTGATTTTCGATCTGGACGGCACGTTGCTGGATACGTTGGACGATCTGACCGATTCAGTCAATCACACGCTTGCCCGGTTCGGATATCCCACAAAGACCCGGGAAGAGATCCGTAACGCCATCGGAAACGGTGCTAGACTTTTGATTGCCCGATCCCTGCCCGACGGTGCCGACGAAGACCGAATTACCGAAATTCACGAGGCTTATCACCAATGGTATTCTGCCCACTCCCAAATAAAAACAGCACCCTACGACGGGATTTTGGAGGTATTGGACAGTCTCCGGAAAAAGGGAATCGCCACGGCAGTCGTGTCCAACAAAGGCGACGCTCAAGTCAAGCCCCTGGTTCAGGCATATTTTCCTCAAATTGACGTGGCATTCGGAGAACGGAAAAATATTGCAAAAAAACCTGCACCCGACAGTGTACTGGAAGTGATGAAGGTTTTCGGAGCCTGTCCGGAAACCACCCTGTACGTGGGGGATTCGGAAGTAGACATCCTGACCGCCCGAAACGCGGGCATCACCGCCGTTGCCGTCACCTGGGGATTTCGAGACAGAGAGCTTCTTTCTGCCTATAATCCTGATTATTTAATTGATACACCCAAACAATTACTGGAGCTTTTTTAACGTTTCTTTTCTGAAAAGGAGTTTTTAATGTTTCTTCCCACGTTGATTCGGGTCGTAACCCTGTTGGCTTACGCCATCCCCGGATTTTTACTGGTAAAATGGAAAACGGTCAGCGAAGATAAAATTTCTGCCTTTGCAAAACTGCTTTTATTCGTTTGTTCTCCCTGTCTTTCCCTTTATTCTTTTTCCAAAGCGGAATATTCTCCGAAGCTCCACGCCATGATCTGGATTTGCTTTGCAGCAACCCTCTTTATTTTATTGGCGTTTATTTTATTGTTTCGCCTGGTACTTCATCGACAATGCAAAGAGATCGGCTGGAGAGTTTTCGTGGTTTCCACGGCGTTGGGAAACGTAGGATTTTTCGGGGTTCCGCTGTTGGAATATTTTCTTGCGGATTATCCCGTTGCCCCCGTTTTTTCCCAGATATTTTCACTGACGATGAACATCGTCGCATGGACGGTGGGTCTGTTTATCATCTCCACCGACCGATCCTTTATCCGTCCGAAAAAGATTTTGACCGTACCTTTGGTACTTGCCATGTTCATCGCCTACCCCATGTTTCTTTTGGGGTGGAATTTCCCGCCCGTCGTGGAGGAAATGATTGAACTTTTGGGACGAATGTCCACCCCTCTTTGTATGATCATTTTGGGAATGCGTCTTGCCACGGTAAAGATCAAAACGCTTGTTACCGATTGGAAGGCCCTGTTGGCTTCTTTGACCAAGATGGTGGCCTTTCCCATTTTCACATTCTTCATTATGATGCTTTTGCCCATCGAACCTTACGTTCGGGCGTCGGTATTTCTACTTGCCTGCTGCCCCTGTGCCAGTATGATTCAATCCCTATCGGAATTGATTGGACAAGGACAGAAACCGGCGGCAAACACGGTTTTGATTTCCACAATTCTATGTGTGATTACCATTCCCCTGATGTCCGAATTCTTTTTACCTTTTATTTTGAATTAACCCTTTAGGAGGAAGATTACCATGAACAAACACCGCATCGGAACCCAATGCGTTCAGGGAGGATACACCCCCGGAAACGGCGAACCTCGGCAGGTTCCCATTATTCAAAGCACCACGTTTAAATATGCTACCAGCGAAGAAATGGGCAAATTGTTTGACCTGGAAGCCAGCGGCTATTTCTATTCCCGCCTGCAAAACCCCACCTGTGACACTGTGGCAAGAAAGATTTGCGAAATGGAAGGGGGAACCGCCGCCATGCTGACCTGTTCCGGTCAGTCGGCAAACTTCTTTGCGGTATTTAATATTGCTCAAAACGGAGACCACGTGGTGGCTTCTTCCGCCATTTACGGAGGAACCTTTAACCTGTTTGCGGTCACCATGGCAAAAATGGGCATTCAATTCACCTTCGTTGCCCCCGATTGCTCCGAAGAAGAACTGCAGAATGCTTTCCGTCCCAACACCAAGGCGGTGTTCGGGGAAACCATCTCGAATCCCTCCCTTCGGGTTCTGGATATCCAACGGTTTGCAAAAGCCGCCCATGAACACGGCGTTCCCCTGATTATTGACAATACCTTTGCCACCCCCGTAAACTGCCGCCCCATCGAATGGGGTGCGGATATTGTGACCCATTCCACCACCAAGTACATGGACGGTCACGGTTCTGCGGTTGGCGGCTGCATTGTGGACAGCGGAAAATTTGATTGGACCGCCCACAAAGAAAAATATCCCGGACTTTGCACTCCCGACGACAGTTATCACGGAATTACTTATACGGAACGGTTCGGACTGGAAGGGGCGTACATCACCAAAGCCACCGCACAATTGATGCGGGACTTGGGTGCAACTCCCGCACCCCAATCCGCCTATCTTCTCAACCTGGGGCTGGAAAGTCTCCACGTCCGCATGAAGCAGCACTGTGCCAACGGTCAGGCGGTTGCGGAATTTTTGAAGAATCACGAAAAAGTTACCTGGGTCAAATACCCCGGTCTTGTGGGAGACGAAGATTACGAACTGAACCAAAAATATCTGCCCAACGGTTCCTGCGGCGTGGTATCCTTTGGGGTTCGGGGCGGAAGAAAAGCGGCAGAAGCGTTTATGAAAGAACTGAAAATTGCCGCCATTGAAACCCACGTTGCCGATGCTCGCACCTGTTGTTTGCATCCTGCCTCTGCTACCCACCGTCAAATGACCGACGAACAACTGCTTGCCGCCGGCGTTTCTCCCGATTTGGTTCGGTTCTCTTGCGGAATTGAAGACGCTCAAGACCTGATCGAAGATCTGGCACAAGCCTTGGACTCCATTGATTAAAATTTCCTTTTCGGAGGTACGAAATGCCTATTCGCATTCCTAACAAACTTCCGGCGGTAAAGACCCTGGAAGAAGAAAAA
>JAZRUJ010000077.1:0-7473 GCA_045652445.1 Eubacteriales bacterium
TCTTATGGGTCCGTCCGGTGTAGTACAGGAGACGTTCGGTAGTAGTGGTTTTACCGGCGTCGATATGAGCCATGATACCGATATTACGGTACATATGCAGAGGATGTCTGGCCATAATAAAACCTCCTTAACTTACCATCTGAAATGAGCGAAAGCCTTGTTGGCTTCAGCCATCTTATGGGTATCGTCTTTCTTCTTGACGGCACCGCCCATGCCATTCATCGCATCGATGATTTCGTTAGCAAGGCGTTCCTTCATAGTTTTTTCGCTACGGTTGCGAGCGTAAGCGGTCAGCCAACGCAAACCGAGGGTGAGGCGTCTTTCGGGACGCACTTCAATGGGAACCTGGTAGTTGGAACCGCCGTCACGGCGAGCCTTAACTTCCAGCTGGGGCATAATGTTGTCCATAGCGGCTTGATAAGCCTCCAGGGCATCTTTGCCGGTTTTTTCTTTTACGATGTCAAATGCGTCGTAGACGATTTTCTGGGCAACACCCTTCTTACCGTCATACATTACGGAGTTGACCAGTCGGGTGACCAGTTTGCTCCCGTAAATAGGATCGGGCAGGACATCTCTTTTGGAAATGGAACCTCTTCTAGGCACTTAACTTCCCTCCTTCATTATAGTCAATGATTTCATAGGTACTCGAAGGCATTGCAGCCCCCGTTAGCGCTTCGCATAAATTCACTGAATTCAATGAAGCATCTAACTATACTTTTTTTATGCGGCCTTCTTGCCGCAGCGTGAGGTACACGCAGATGGCACATTCAATTCAATGAACTTATGCCTTTTTGACCTTGGGTCTCTTCGCACCGTATTTGGAACGACCCTGCATACGGTTGGCAACACCCTGAGCGTCGAGGGTACCACGGATAATGTGATAACGGACACCGGGCAGGTCACGTACACGGCCGCCGCGAATCAAAACGACGCTGTGTTCCTGCAGGTTGTGGCCGATACCGGGAATGTAGGCGGTAACTTCGATGGAGTTGGTCAGACGGACTCTGGCAACCTTACGGAGTGCGGAGTTCGGCTTTTTGGGGGTCGTGGTCTTAACGACAGTACAGACACCTCTCTTTTGGGGAGAGAACTGTTCGGACGTCTTTTTGTTCAGAGTGTTAACACTCTTCTGCAGACCGGGAACCTTGGACTTCTCCACGGATACGGTTCTACCCTTCCGGACGAGCTGGTTAAAAGTGGGCATTCTTACACCTCCTGTTTTTAATTTTTGCCGTACTTTCGGGCATAATCCCATTGTACAGGCATTGTATAGTATATCACAATTCCCCGCAATTTGCAACACCCTATGTTTCAAAAATTTTCGAACTTTTTATGAACTAACAACCTTTTTCTCCAAAAACTCTTCCTTTTCCCCTTTCTCCCAGAAAATTTCCCGTATTTCACAACTCCAAACACTCCTCTCTCCTCTTGCATTTTGCATTTCCTTTGATTTTGCATTTAGCATTTCAAAAAACCCCCTCTCCGGCGTTTCGGAGAGGGGGTTTTTGTTTAGATGATATCTTCTTTTTCTTCCACGTTAACGTTGCGGTAACGTTCCAAACCGGTACCGGCAGGAATGAGTTTCCCAATGATAACGTTTTCCTTCAAACCGATCAAGTGGTCGGTCTTGCCCTTGATGGCAGCTTCGGTCAGGATCTTGGTGGTTTCCTGGAAAGAAGCGGCGGACAGGAAGGATTCGGTTGCCAAAGCAGATTTGGTGATACCGAGAAGAACGGTTTCCACCGTAGCGGGCTTCAGGTCGAGACCTTCGGCTTCGTTACGCTTGGCAATATCCAAGTTGAGGTGGAATACTTCGGGACGGTCTACCACGGAGCCGGTCAACAGGCCCGTATCGCCGGCGTCGATGACCCGAACTTTCCGGAGCATCTGACGAACGATGACTTCAATGTGCTTATCGCTGATGTCTACGCCCTGGCGTTTGTAAACCTTTTGAATTTCCTGAATGATATATTCCCGAACGGCGTCTTCACCCTTGACTCTCAAGATGTCTTGAGGATCGGAAGCACCGCGGGTCAATTCATCACCCTTATGGACGTAGTCCCCTTCGTGGAAACGGAGGGTGGAGCCGTAAGGAATGAGGTAGGAACGTTCTTCGCCGGTTTCGGCGTTCATGATAATGGCATACCGGGCGTTGCGGATTTCCTGGAAGCGAAGTTCCCCATCAATTTCGGACAAGATTGCCAAAACCTTGGGATGACGTGCTTCAAACAGTTCCTGAACGCGGGGAAGACCTTGGGTAATATCTGCGGTAGAAGCAACACCACCGGTGTGGAAGGTACGCATGGTCAACTGGGTACCGGGTTCCCCGATGGATTGAGCGGCGATAATACCAACCGCTTCCCCGACGTTGACCACGTCGCTGGTGGCAAGGTTCATACCGTAGCACTTGGCACAGACACCGTAACGGCAGTTACAGGTGAGCACCGAGCGGAGTTTTACTTTGGTGATACCGGCTTTGACAATGGCTTCCGCATCAAATTCGTTGATATAACGGTCTTTGGATACGATCACTTCGCCGGTTTCGGGATGAACGATATCGTCCACAGGGAATCTGCCCATCAGACGGGACTGCAAGGATTCGATGCGTTCATCACCTTCGGCAATTTCGGAGACCCAAATACCTTCGGTGGAGCCGCAATCGTCTTCCCGGATAATGATATCCTGGGAAACGTCAACCAGACGGCGGGTCAAGTACCCGGAGTCTGCCGTCCTCAGGGCGGTATCCGCCTGACCCTTACGAGCACCTCTGGAGGAGATAAAGTAGTCCAAAACGCTCAAGCCTTCGCGGAAGTTGGCACGAATGGGAATATCGATGGTCTTACCGGAGGTATTCGCCATCAAACCACGCATACCGCACAACTGCTTGATCTGGTCGATGTTACCACGAGCCCCGGAGTGCTGCATCATCTTAACGGGGTTGAACTTGTCGAGGTATCCGGAAAGAACTTCCGTAACCTTGGCGGTGGTTTCACTCCAGACGGAGACCACTTGTTCGTACCGCTCGTCTTCGGAAATCAAGCCACGTTTGAAGTTCCGGGTGATGCCTTCGACGGACTTGTCGGCTTCGGCAACCAGTTCGTATTTGGCGGGAGGCACTTTCATATCCGCAACGGAGATGGTGATTGCCCCCACGGTGGAGTACTTATAACCGTAAGATTTGATCTTATCAAGAACCACAGCAGTTTCGGTGATTCCGTGAACACGGATACAACGGTTGATGATCTTGCCCAGTTCTTTCTTGGTGACCAAGAAGGTAACTTCCAGATCCAACGCGTGTTCGGGATCGTCCCGGTCGACGAAACGCAGGTCTTGAGGAATGGTTTCGTTAAAGAGCAACTGACCCATGGTGCAGTTGACAAGTCCGGTACGGACTTCACCGTTGATTTCCTTGCTCATGCGAACCTTAATGGGAGCATGAAGCTGGATGGCACCGGCGTCGTAAGCCCGGCGGGCTTCTTCGGGATTAATGAAGCATTTGCCTGCACCCAGTTCGTTTTCGTTGACGATGGTCAAGTAGTAAGAACCGAGGATCATGTCCTGGGTGGGAACGGTAACAGGGTTACCGTCTTGAGGACGGAGCAGGTTGTTGGCAGAGAGCATCAAGAAGCGGGCTTCTGCTTGTGCTTCCGCAGACAGAGGTACGTGAACTGCCATCTGGTCACCGTCGAAGTCGGCGTTAAATGCAGTACATACCAAAGGGTGCAACTTCAATGCACGGCCTTCCACCAGAACGGGTTCAAATGCCTGAATCCCCAGACGGTGCAAGGTGGGAGCACGGTTCAGCATTACGGGATATTCTTTGATAACCGTTTCCAGAGCGTCCCAAACAGCGGTTTCGCTGCGTTCCACGGCTTTCTTGGCGGACTTAATGTTGTTTACAACACCCAGTTCAGTCAAACGCTTCATAACGAAGGGTTTGAACAATTCCAAAGCCATTTCCTTGGGAAGACCGCACTGATACAGTTTCAGTTCGGGTCCAACGACGATAACGGAACGACCGGAATAGTCGACACGTTTCCCCAGCAAGTTCTGACGGAAACGACCTTGCTTCCCTTTCAGAACGTCGGACAGAGACTTCAATGCCCGATCCTTGGGACCGTTGACGGGTTTTCCCCGGCGGCCGTTGTCGATCAAAGCGTCGACTGCTTCCTGAAGCATCCGTTTTTCGTTGCGGATAATGATTTGGGGAGCGTTCAGCTCGATCAGTTTCCGCAGACGGTTGTTACGATTGATGACCCGGCGATACAGGTCGTTCAGGTCGGAGGTGGCAAATCTGCCGCCGTCCAGCTGAACCATGGGACGAATATCGGGGGGACATACGGGAAGTACGTCCAGGATCATCCATTCGGGACGGTTGCCGGAAAGCCGGAAGGCTTCCACAACTTCCAGACGCTTCACCAGTTTCAGACGTTTCTGACCGGAAGCATCTTCCAATTCGGCACGGATTTCGTTGGACAGAGCGTCCAGATCGATTTCCGCCAACAGCTTCTTCACGGCTTGTGCCCCCATATCGGCCACAAAGTCGTTTTCGCCGTAGTACATTTCTTTCAGTTCTGCATATTCCCGTTCGGTGAGAATATCCTTCTTCTTGACTGCACCGTTGACGACCTTTTCATTGACGTCGGTAACGATGTAGGCACCAAAGTACAGAACCTGTTCCAACTGTTTGGGCTGGATATCCAGCATCTGACCGATGCGGGAGGGAATCCCCTTGAAATACCAGATGTGAGAAACGGGGGACGCCAATTCGATGTGCCCCATCCGTTCCCGACGCACCTTGGCACGGGTGATCTCAACGCCGCAACGTTCACAAACCTTACACTTATAACGGAGACGCTTGTATTTTCCACAATGACATTCCCAGTCCTTCATGGGCCCGAAGATCCGTTCGCAGAACAGACCGTCCCGTTCGGGTTTCAGGGTGCGGTAGTTGATGGTTTCGGGTTTCTTGACTTCCCCGTGAGACCAAGAGCGGATCTTTTCGGGGGAAGCAAGTGCGATTTTAATAGCACTGAAATCGCTTTCGTTGTTGGGATCGTGGGGACGGGGATGACCGGCGTCATCGGTGACCTGAGCCAAAAGATCGGTCTCAGGAGCGGAAACGTTGGTCAGATCATCCAGATCGAGGATCTCGTGCATGGATTCAAATTCGTTCATACTGTTCCGTCCTCCTTATTCCTGAATTTCTGCTTCTTCGCCGGAAACAGTTCCGTCGTAAAGCGTTTCATCTTCGTCGCCGCCGTCCAATCCCGGAACGTCAAGGGTATCCAGGAAAGAGTCGTCGGAATCGCCGAAATCGTCTTCAAATTCGCTAAAGTAGTTGCCGGTGTTGGTGCCGGTGGCGGGCATTTCGTCGGGGGAAGGCAGAGCCATTCTCGCATCGACCATGTCCTCGTCGTAGTTGGTGGTAATATCCACTTCTTCGCCTTCCTTGGCAAGGATCTTCACATCCAAGCAGAGAGCCTGCAATTCTTTCACCAAAACCTTGAAGGATTCGGGAATGCCGGGCTTGGGAATGTTGTAACCCTTAACAATGGATTCGAAGGTCTTTACGCGGCCCACGGTATCGTCGGACTTGACGGTGAGCATTTCCTGCAAGGTGTAAGCAGCACCGTATGCTTCCAAAGCCCAAACTTCCATTTCCCCGAAACGCTGACCGCCGAATTGAGCTTTCCCGCCCAAGGGCTGCTGGGTAACCAGAGAGTAAGGACCGGTAGAACGGGCGTGAATCTTGTCGTCAACCAAGTGAGCAAGTTTCAAGTAGTACATAACACCCACGGTAACGTTGCCTTCGAAGGGCTGACCGGTACGTCCGTCGTACAGAACGGTCTTCCCGTCGTGGTTGTATCCGGCTTTATCCAGACACTTAACAATATCTTCTTCGCCAATACCGTCGAAGACGGGGGTCATAATCTTCCAACCCAGTTTCCGAGCTGCCATACCCAAGTGAACTTCCAGCACCTGACCGATGTTCATACGGGAGGGAACGCCCAAGGGGTTCAAAACGATGTCCAGAGGAGTACCGTCGGGCAGGTAAGGCATATCTTCTTCGGGAAGAATGCGGGAAATAACACCCTTGTTACCGTGACGGCCTGCCATCTTATCGCCGACGCTGATCTTACGGCGTTGAGCGATGTAGACGCGGACGACCATATTCGTGGAGGGAGACAATTCGTTGGAATTTTCCCGGGTAAATACTTTGACGTCAACAACCGTCCCGTATTCCCCATGGGGAACTTTCAGAGAGGTATCCCGAACTTCTCGGGATTTTTCACCGAAGATGGCACGGAGCAACCGTTCTTCTGCGGTCTGTTCTGCATCGCCCTTGGGAGATACGCGGCCGACCAGAATATCACCGGAGTGAACTTCCGCACCGATGCGGATAATACCACGTTCGTCCAGATCTGCCAACAGGTCTTTGGAAACCCCGGGAATGTCCGCGGTAATTTCTTCGGGCCCAAGCTTGGTTTCTTTGGCGTCGATTTCATATTCTTCAATATGAATAGAGGTATAGATATCCTCTTTCACGAGACGTTCGTTCAAAAGGACGGCGTCTTCGTAGTTATAACCTTCCCAGGTCATAAAGCCGATGAGCATATTGCGTCCCAACGCCAATTCCCCGTTTTGGGTGGAAGGACCGTCCGCAAGAACGTCGCCGGCTTCAACCCGGTCGCCTACGTTGACGATAACCCGCTGATTAAAGCAGGTGCCGTGGTTCGAACGCAAATATTTCACGGTGGGGTAACGATGGGAAATTCCGTCGTCGCCCAAAACATAAATTTCGTCGGCGTCAACCTTGGTAACAACCCCGGATTGACGGGCAACAACGCACACGCCGGAGTCAACGGCGGCACGGTGTTCCATACCGGTACCAACAAAGGGAGCTTCGGTACGGATCAGAGGAACTGCCTGACGCTGCATGTTCGCACCCATCAAGGCACGGACGGCGTCGTCGTGTTCCAAGAAAGGAATCATCGCCGTTGCAATGGAGACCAGCATCCGGGGAGTGACGTCCATGTAGTCAACCTTTTCCCGTTCTACTTCCAAAATGGCGTCTCTCAAACGAGCAGCAACTCTCTTATTAACAAAGCGACCTTCTTCGTCCAAAGGTTCGTTTGCCTGTGCTACGATAAATCCGTCTTCGGAATCCGCGGTCATGTAAACCACTTCGTCCTGAACAACGCCGGTGGCTTTGTCCACGGGACGGTAGGGAGCTTCGATGAAGCCGTATTCGTTGATCCGAGCGTAGGTAGACAGGTAGGAAATCAGACCGATGTTGGGTCCTTCCGGGGTTTCCACGGGGCACATGCGACCGTAGTGGGTGTAGTGTACGTCGCGGACTTCCATGCCGGCACGGTCACGGGTCAAACCGCCGGGACCGAGGGCAGAAAGACGGCGTTTGTGGGTCAATTCTGCCAAGGGGAAGTCGGAACGTAGCCATGTCGGTCTGTG
>JAZRUJ010000078.1:0-3348 GCA_045652445.1 Eubacteriales bacterium
TGGAAGCCGCTATGCAGTTGGGATATACTAAAGTTCCCAAGGGCGTTCTGATTGACATTGATAAAATCAAAAAGATTCCCCCCGAACAGTTGGTGGTTATCACCACCGGAAGCCAAGGGGAACCCATGTCCGCCTTGTACCGTATGGCATATTCGGAACATAAAGTGGTTGAAATCAACGATAAAGACTTGGTCATCGTTTCTGCCTCTGCCATTCCCGGCAACGAAAAGCCCGTAGGGAATATGGTCAACGAGCTGTTCCGTTCCGGTGCGGAAGTTGTTTACGAATCTTACAACGATATCCATGCTTCCGGGCACGCCTGCCAGGAAGAATTAAAATTAATGCTTGGCATGACTCAACCCAAGTTTTTTATTCCTGTTCATGGGGAGTATCGCCATCTGCACCGCCATGCTAAATTGGCGGAAGGTATGGGCATTCCCAAGGAAAACATTTTGATTTCCGAAATTGGAAATATTATTGAATTGGATAAAAATTCCGCTAAAATTGTAGGTACCGTCCCTGCGGGAAGAGTACTTGTTGACGGTTTGGGTGTGGGAGACGTTGGAAACGTGGTTTTGCGGGATCGCAAACATCTTGCCCAGGACGGCTTAATTGTTGCTGTTGCCGTTGTGGATTCCAAAACAGGCGACTTGATCTCCGAACCGGAAATCGTTACCCGGGGTTTTGTTTATATTCGGGAAAACGAAGAATTGATGAATACGGTGAAAACCATCACATCCGATGTGATCACCCGTTGGGCAAAGAGCAAGCAAAACGATTGGGTCTATCAGGCAAAATTGAAATTGCGGGATGAATTGGATAAATATATTTTCAGCGAAACCATGCGGAAGCCCATGATTCTTCCTGTTATCAAGTATATTTGACCGAGGTGTAATATGGATACGATCCGTCAATATTTTGATTCTCTGAAAGGGAAAGAAATTGCCGTTGTTGGGCTTGGGGTCAGCCACCGTCCCTTGATTCGTCTTTTGCTGCAAGAAGGTCTTTCTGTTACTGCTTACGATAAAAAGACCATGGAAGAATTGGGTGAATTCGGAACAGAATATTCTCAAAAGGGCGTCCGTTTCGTTTTGGGTGAAGGATATTTAGATCAACTGAAAGGGGATTTCATCTTCAAGACCCCCGGTATGAGGGGAGACCTTCCCGCCTTTGAAAAAGCCCGTAAGTCCGGGTCTGTGGTGACGTCGGAAATGGAAGTGTTTTTCCAGCTGTGTCCCTGTCCTATTTTTGCAGTTACGGGAAGCGACGGAAAAACCACAACGACCACTCTCATTTCCAAATTCCTTTCTGCTCAAGGGAAAAAATGTTATCTGGGTGGAAATATCGGAACTCCTCTGCTACCGCAGATTTTTGAAATTCAGCCCAACGACGTTGCCGTGGTGGAATTGTCCTCATTCCAGTTAAACGATATGCACCGTTCCGCACAAACGGCGGTGGTCACTAACGTTGCACCAAACCACCTGGATTGGCATATTGACATGGACGAATACATTAACGCAAAACGCTGTGTGTTTGCCCATCAAAATGCAAACGGTCGCTTGGTGGTCAATTATGACAATGAAATTACCCGCGGTTATGCCGCAGAAGCCAAGGGCGACGTTCTGTATTTCTCTTTCCGCGGTGCGGTTCCCAAAGGTGTTTACCTGGACGATGCCGGAAACATCTGCATCGCCGACGGGATGGAAACTACCAAATTGATGCATCGTTCTTTGATTCGAATCATCGGCGATCACAACGTAGAAAACTACATGGCAGCAATTGCCGCCACCTTGGGTTTTGTAGATTATGATGTGATTCGCACCGTTGCCGAAACCTTCGGCGGTGTAGAACACCGTATGGAATTTGTCCGGGAAGTGGACGGTGTAAAATGGTATAATGACTCTATCGCTTCCAGTCCCACCCGGGTTATTGCCGGTCTTAAGGCACAAACTCAAAAAATTATCATGCTTGCCGGCGGATACGACAAAAAGATTCCCTTTGAACCCATGGTCCCCTATGTTTTGGATAAGGTTAAATATTTGATTTTGACCGGGGCTACTGCCGAGAAAATCCGTACGGCAATTACGTCCCATCCTGATTATAATTCGGAACAGTTAACCATCGAAATGAGTCCCTCCTGGGACTATGCAATTGCCCATGCCAGGGAAGTTGCACAACCCGGAGACATCGTTTCTCTTTCTCCCGCCTGTGCTTCCTTTGACTGCTTTGCAAACTTTGAAGTTCGCGGCGAGTATTTCAAGAAAAAGGTACATGAATTCTAATAAAATTCCCCGGACGAATCCGTCCGGGGTTGTTTTATGATTGTATTTTTTCGGCGATAGTAAGAATAAAGTTGTTCAAAGATTTTGTGGTTAATTTGATTTCCCTGTCCGGGGTTAGTGTTTCGGTTTTTTTATCTTCACGGGGAAGATTGCCGTCAATTTTAAAAATGGCTTCTTTTTTTGTCCAGATGGAAATAAAACGTTGGTTGTAATCGTTGCTGTCAACCGCATTATTTAAGTATTCAATTTCTTTTTTTGTGCAAATTCGTTCCGGGGTTGCGTTCACCGTACGGATGGCTTCCAAATCCACCCCGATAGGATGATCTGAAATTACCGCCACTACGTATGGATAGGAATGAGAATAACTGAAATAGACAGGGTTTTTCTCCACGTACGGCTTTCCGTCGGGGGTAACGGTGATTGAAATTTGTTGGGGAGAACAATGCAACTGTTCCGATAACGCCGTACGAATCAGATGATCGGCTCCGATGCAAAGTTTTTTTGCCTTCTCGTCCAAATATCGGTTGCATTTTTCTTGCCGTTGCTTCGACATTTGAGAATACCACAAGGATAATTCTTCGTCTGATTTTTTGCTTACGTCCAAAAGATATTCCGTCAAATTCAGTCCCCCTTTCCGTGTCTTATTATACTTCATTGGTAAAAATTTGTCAAGGGATAAAATTTTGCACTTTTTTCGGAAAAACCCCTTGCATTTAGACAAGATTTGTTGTATAATAAAGAGTATAAAGAAATCATTGTTTCGGAGGTAAAACGAAATGTTAGTTTCCGCAAAAGAAATGCTTACCAAAGCAAAGGCCGGTCATTACGCTGTCGGTCAGTTCAACATCAACAACCTGGAATGGACGAAAGCCATTCTTCTTACTGCACAGGAAATGAATTCTCCCGTAATCCTCGGTGTTTCCGAAGGTGCCGGAAAATATATGTGTGGTTATAAGACCATCGTAGGCATGGTTAACGGTATGATCGAAGGTCTCGGTATTACCGTTCCTGTCGCTCTGCACTTGGATCACGGTTCCTATGATGGTGCTATGGCTTGTATCGAAGC
>JAZRUJ010000079.1:0-16804 GCA_045652445.1 Eubacteriales bacterium
GGACATGAAAGATCCCTACGTCACCTACGACAACAATTTCATCGAATCCGAATGGTGGGCATTGAAGCAGATTTGGGAAAAGGGTCTTTTGTACAAAGGCTTCAAGATTGTTCCCTACTGCCCCCGTTGCGGAACGCCTCTGTCCAGCCACGAAGTGGCACAGGGCTATAAAACCGTAAAAGAACGTTCTGCCGTCGTTCGCTTTAAGGCGGTGGGCGAAGACGCCTATTTCCTGGCATGGACCACCACGCCCTGGACGTTGCCTTCCAACGTGGCACTCTGCGTCAATCCTGACGACACCTACTGCAAAGTGAAGGCTGTCGACGGGTTTGTGTACTATATTGCCGAGGCTTTGATGGACACGGTTTTGGGCAAACTTTCCGAAGACGGCTCCCCCGCCTACGAAGTATTGGAAACCTATGCGGGAAAAGATCTGGAATACAAAGAATACGAACCTCTCTTTGCCTGTGCCGCCGCCGTTGCGGAAAAGCAGCACAAGAAAGGACACTATATCACCTGTGACAGTTACGTTACCATGGCAGACGGTACGGGTATCGTACACATCGCTCCCGCCTTTGGGGAAGATGACGCCAAGGTAGGCAGAAAATACGATCTGCCCTTCGTTCAATTCGTAGACGGTGCCGGCAACATGACCGAAGACACTCCCTACGCCGGAAAATTCGTCAAAGACGCGGATCCCTTGGTGTTGGTGGATCTGGACAAAGAAGGAAAACTCTTTGACGCTCCCAAATTTGAACACGAATATCCCTTCTGCTGGCGGTGTGACACCCCGCTGATCTACTACGCACGGGAATCCTGGTTCATCAAGATGACCGCCGTAAAAGACGATCTTCTGAAGAACAACGCCACCATCAACTGGATGCCCGAAAACATCGGTACCGGTCGGTTCGGCGACTGGCTGAAGAACGTTCAGGACTGGGGCATCAGCCGGAACCGGTATTGGGGAACTCCCCTGAATATCTGGACCTGTGACTGCGGTCATCAGCACGCCGTCGGCTCCATTGAAGAACTGAAATCCCTCTCCGATAACTGTCCCGAGGAAGTGGAACTGCACCGTCCTTATATTGATGCGGTTACCATTAAGTGTCCCCATTGCGGAAAGGATATGCACCGGGTTCCCGAAGTAATCGACTGCTGGTTCGACTCGGGGGCAATGCCCTTTGCACAATGGCACTATCCCTTTGAAAATAAAGAAATCTTCGACAAGACCTTCCCCGCCGACTTTATCAGCGAAGGGGTGGACCAAACCCGCGGTTGGTTCTATTCTCTGTTGGCGATTTCTACGCTTCTGTTTAACAAAGCCCCCTATAAGAACGTTATCGTTCTCGGTCACGTTCAGGATGCGGACGGACAAAAAATGTCCAAATCCAAGGGCAACGCAGTGGATCCCTTCGACGCTCTGCAAAAGCACGGTGCCGACGCGATCCGCTGGTATTTCTATTCCAACTCCGCACCTTGGCTTCCCAACCGATACCATCATGCCGCCGTCACCGAAGGTCAGCGGAAGTTTATGGGTACTTTGTGGAACACCTACGCATTTTTCGTTCTGTATGCCAACATCGACGGCTTTGACGCTTCCAAGTACACCTTGGATTACGACAAGCTGAGCGTTATGGATAAGTGGATGATCTCCAAACTCAACAGCCTGATCAAGACTGCGGACGATTATATGAGCAACTACAAAATTACCGAAGTTGCCCGCGTAATGCAGTCCTTCGTAGACGATATGAGTAACTGGTACGTCCGCCGCAGCCGGGAACGGTTCTGGGCAAAGGGAATGGAACAGGATAAGATCAATGCTTATATGACCCTGTACACCGTTTTGACCACGTTCTGCAAACTGGCAGCTCCCTTGGTACCCTTCGTTACCGAAGATATTTATCAAAACCTGGTAAGAAGCATTGACAAGACGGCTCCCGAAAGTATCCATCTGTGCGATTATCCCGTGGCAAACGATGCTTGGATCAATCCCGATATGGAAGCAGAAATGGACGAAGTTTTGCAGGTAGTCACCCTGGGCAGAAACTGCCGCAACGCCGCAAATATTAAAAACCGTCAGCCCATCGCCGCCATGTACGTGAAAGGCGACCGGGAACTGGGAGAAGAATACAAAGCCATCGTTGCCGATGAGTTGAACATTCGCGAAGTGCGTATTGCCGACAGCGTAAAACAGTTCTTGTCTTATTCTTTTAAACCTCAGCTAAAAACGGTTGGTCCCAAATACGGAAAATACCTGAATGCGATCCGCACGGCATTGACGGAACTGAACGGTTCTGCTGCCATGGATGAACTGGAAACCAACGGCTGCTTGAAGCTGAATCTGGACGGGGCTGAAATTGTTCTGGCACCGGAATATCTGCTGATCGAATCCGCACAAACGGAGGGTTATGAATCCTGCACCGACAACGGTGTTACGGTGGTCCTCGACACCACCCTCACCCCCGAACTGATCGAAGAAGGATTCGTCCGGGAAATCATCAGCAAGGTTCAGACCATGCGGAAAGAATCGGGCTTTGAAGTGACCGATCACATCGCCGTTTACGTCTATGGAAACGACACCATCGCCGACCTTGTTCGCAACAACGAAGCCACCATTAAAGGCGAAGTTTTGGCGGACGACGTACGGTTTACCGAACCCACGGAAGAAGAACACGCAAAGGCATGGAATATCAACGGGGAAAAGGTAACCTTGGGCGTAAAAGTTATCTAAAACAAGACTCCCCCGATCGACTGATCGGGGGAATTTTCCAAAGGAGACTGTCATGGCAAAATCGAGAAATCAAAAACTAAAATTGCCTTGTCTGATTAAAATCCTAAAAGAAAAAACAGACGAAGACCACGGTCTTTCCGCAGAAGAACTGATTCGGGAACTTGCCCGGTACGACATTTCCGCGGAACGAAAGAGCATTTACGACGATATCAACCTGTTACAAGATTGTTTTGGCATGGCCATTGAACACGACCGGACAAAAGGATACCGGCTTGTGGAACAGGAGTTGGATCTGCCGGAATTGAAAATGCTGGTAGATGCGGTGCAGTCCAGTAAATTCATCTCCCTTTCCAAGAGCGAAGAATTGATCCGAAAGCTGAAAGGGTTGACCAGCGAACATCGGGCAAAAGAATTGCAACGGCAAGTTACCGTCAAAAACCGCATCAAATCCATGAATAACACAACCTTATATTCGATTGATACCATTCATAACGCCATTCTCAACGACAGGCAGATCACCTTTCAATATTGGGGTTGGACGGCGAACAAAGAACAGACCGCACGGCATGGGGGCAAAAAATATCAGTTATCTCCCTGGATGCTTTTGTGGGATGACGAATATTATTATTTGATTGCCTACGACCACGAAAACGCCCAAATTCGCCACTATCGAGTCGATCGAATGCGTTCGGTCAGCGAGAGCAAAGACCGGCGAAAAGGACGGACGGAATTTGAAGCCCTTGACGTGGCAGAATATTCCAGCGGAGTGTTCGGCATGTTCGGAGGAGAGATCACCCACGTTACTTTCCGCTGTAAGGATTCCATGGCGGACGTGGTTTTGGATCGGTTCGGAAAAGACGTGATGATGACACCCCAAGCTGACGGATTTCAGTTCCATGCGGACATCAACGTGTCCCCCCAATTCTTCGGCTGGGTTTCCTCCTTTGGAGGAGATATCAAGATCATATCCCCTGTCAACGTAGCGGAACAATTCAAAGAGCATCTGCTACAAGCATTGAATCAATACGAATAAAAGAAAAAGCTCGGAATCTTCCGAGCTTTTTTTGTGAGATACAATTACAGTTCAAAGGTATATTTTTTTCCGCAGGCGTTACAGTAAGTAACGATTTTTCCCTCTTCCGCAAGGTCGATTCGCTCTTCTTCCGGCAGAGAAGACACAAAACGCATCAACGCCCCGCGAGAACAGGTACATCCAAACCGAAACGGTGTAGATTCCAGATATTCAAAGCCGTCCATTTCTTTTTTTCGGATTAACAATTCCGAGGCTTCTGCACACAACCCCTCAAGGTCGCAACCGGCTCCAGGGAGTTGCTCTGCCAAAACAAAATAAAATCCGTCTTGCTCAAAAACCTTGCAAACCGCGGCAATTTGGAGGGATTGAGAAAAATAAGAAGTTATCAAGTCGTCCAACCCCTTACCGGTTACCATGCCGGTATAATTGCCCCGAAGATGCAACTGCAACGTTACTTCCAGGGTATCTTCACCAAATACACTACCCACTTCTTTTCTCCCCCGAATTATACCGTCTCGGTCTGCGGTAGCGGAGAAAATGCCAACTCCGGAGAGGGACAGACGGGCGGTGACCGACGCCTTGTCCACCTTTTGCAACGCGGCGATGCAACAAGTGAACACTTCCAATTTTCCCAAAATATTTTTATCCTCTTGAGAAAGTTGATTCAATTCAGCAGAACGGGTTACCGCTTCATCGAGAAAAACACAAAAAATACGGGCGTTTTGTGCCATATACTTGGATACTTGTTCGGTCATAAGGGTCTCCTTACAATGATGATTTTTCTTCCGTGATAGGGAATGGTCTTGACGGGAACGAACCCGATCCCTTTTAGTTCGTTGCGAAGGTCGGAGGCATCGTACCAACGTTCCCAAATTTCTTCTTCTGCCCGGGAATAGGTCTCCCCTTCCTTTCGGAATACCGTCAAAAACTGGCAAGCGTAGGTACCGTCAAAGGATTTTTGCAACATTAAAACCGAGCCGTCTTCCTCGTCGATTTGAGGGGTAGTATCGGAAAAAAGGGATTTCTCTTTCAAATCAAAGATGAAATATCCCCCGGGTTCGGTGAAATTGTAAAGACGGCGGAAAAACCGCTTTACGTCCCGCTTGTCCAACAGATGATTCACCGTGTCCATGGAGGAAAATACCGCGTGATAAGCCCCATACAGATCGATTTCCGGCAAGGATTGACACATCAAATGGGGAGTAAGACCCGCTTCGGTGAGTTTTTCCATGGCGGTTTGAAGCATTTGGTCAGACACGTCTACCCCGCTGCAATCAAACCCTTGCCGGGACAGTTCCAGGATCAATTCTCCCGTACCGCACCCGCAATCCAACGCTAAGGGGTTTTGAGGTAAGGACAAATGAGGTAAAATCCGGGCAAGATAATCTTGATAATCAAAGCCGGAATTAAACCGGTCATAATCCCGGGCGATGGCATCATAATTCATAAAAACTCTCCATGGAATTAAAATGTTACAGTTTTTTCAAAAAAGTGTCTTTTCATTCAGGGACGGATATGTTATAATAGAATATATGTACTTACACAACAACGGAGCGATGCTATGAAACATTCTCTCAAATGGATTGTCGGCGTTTTGATCCTTACGCTGATTGGCTCTTACGCCCTAGTCTTTCAGGCAGAAGAAACCGAGCCGCAAAAAGAAGAGCTTCCGGAAATCGGTGCGGAATACGCGGTAATTTTCAATGCCGATGATGGAGAAATCTTATACGGAAAACAAGAAACGACTCCTGTCTTTTGCGGATTTTTATCCCGAGTAATGACCTGTCTTTTGATCGCCGAAAGCGGCAGGACCGAAGAAATGGTCACCGTGACCCAAGGAATGCTGGTCAACACACCGCAAATATCGACCGCACAGTTAAAAGCCGGTGACACTTTGACCTACGGGGATTTGATCACCTGTATTTTGGTGGCAAACTCCCAGGAAGCGGCGGTTGCGGCGGCGACGGGGCTTGCGGGGGATCTGAAAACGTTTGTTTCTCAAATGAACCAAAAGGCACAAGAATTGGAAGCCAACCACACCCTGTTTACCAACGTAACGGGAGATTTTGTCTCCAACACCAAGCAGATCTCCACATTGGAAGACTGTGCGAAAATCATTAGTGCGGCACTGCAAATCAAAGAAATTTCCGAAGCGGCGTCTCAACGGACGGCACAGATCAAAATCAACGGAAAAACCCGGAATCTGTACACCCGCAACATGCTCATCGAAACGCTGAATGCAAACTACAACTCTGCCGCAAAGGGGTTGTTTATTTATTCGCAATCGGATAGCAACGCTTCCATCGCCACTCGCCGGAAAGATTCAGATCAGAACATTGTTTCCATGGCAGTAACCACAAAAGGGCTGGATGCTCTATACAAAGATGCCGGCGTATTGTTAAAATATTCGAAAAACCGGTATATGTCCCGCACCCTGGTCTCCCGGGGAAGTTCTCTGGCGGAAGTAACGGTGCAAAACGGCAAAGACGTGGATTACGTGGTGTTGTCTGCGGCGGAAAACGTAACCGCCATGATTCCGAAAATTTACGGAGACGAAGAACCCACCCTGACCTTTGACCTGCCGGAATCGGTCAACGCTCCGGTGGAAAAAGGAACGGTCTTGGGAACCGCAACAGTTTCCTGTGGCGGAAAGGTCTACGGCACGGTAGAATTGAAAACCGAAGCTTCCGTAGAATTGGACCACTTTGAACTGTATTCCTCCAAGCTGATGAAATTCTTCTCCAACCCCTGGCTTTGGCTGGTATTGGGCAGTCTTCTGTTTATCGTAATTGGCTATATCTTCTTGGCATATAAAATGAACAATCCCAAAAAGAAGAAAACTCCCTCGTCCCAAACAGGCGGACGAATTCGTGTCTCGCCTGAAAAGGATGACGATTGATAAGATAAAAACACTCCGCACCCCCGTGGTACGGAGTGTTCTTTTATTTACTGCTTATCGCAATCAATAATATCCTTTACGCTGTCCAAAATTACGTCGGGATGTACGTCGAACTTCTCAATATCATCTACGGTGCCTTCTCCGGAAAGAACGAAAACAGAGGTGATTCCGGCGTTCAGACCGCATTTGACGTCGGTATAGAGACGGTCGCCAACCAACGCGGTTTTGGCGGGGTCTCCTCCCTTAAATTTAATGGCGGCAAGAGCCATTTCCTTGCGGGGCTTTCCGATATAGAAAGGTGCTTTGCCCGTTGCCCGTTCCAGCATATCGCACATGGTGTGGCAGTCAGGCAAATATTTGCCCTTTTGTGCGGGGCAAACCCAGTCGGGATTCGTAGCATAGAAAGGAACGTCCCGGGTAAGAAGTTCACAGGCAACTACCAATTTTTGATAGGTCAGTTCCGTATCGTATCCCACCAAAAGGAAGTCGATATCGTCTTCCAGTCCTTCCGCAACCACAAAACCGTTGGCTCGAAGTTCGGCTTTCAACGATTCCGTTCCCACCACGTACAGTTTTGCACCGGGTTTCAAGTCGTTTAAGAAAATACAAGCAGCCTGACCGGAAGTAAACATATTAGAACGATCCGCAGGGATATTAAGACGTGCTAGTTTTTCCAAATATGCGTCAGCGGATTTGGAAGAGTTGTTGGTCAAAAATACGTAATCTCTCCCCGTATCCCGGAGCCATTGAATGAAATCTGCAGCACCGTCAATCAAATCGTTTCCCAAATAAATGGTTCCGTCCATATCCAAGAGATACAGATTTTTTTCTGCTAAAAGATGATTCATACTCTAATTCTCTTTCCCACAGAATTTTATTTACTTTATAATATACGTACAGTATACAATAAAAAGGGAAACTTGTCAAGTAAAAACATGAAAAAAAAAGAAACTCCCCGCCGTTTAGCGGGGAGTTTTCGATTCAGTTCAAAACGAATTATTCTTCGTCTTTCTTTTCTTCTTCTGCAGGAGTTTCAGCGGCTTCTTCGGCAGCGGGAGCTTCTTCCACAGCGGGAGCAGCTTCTTCTGCAACGGGAGCGGCTTCTGCAACAGCTTCAGCAGCGGGTTTCTTCTTGCCGAGAACGACAACCAAGACAACAACGACAACAATCACAACGACTGCAGCCGCACCGATGATGATCCAAAGAAGCATAGAAGAACCTTCTTCGTCTCCACCATTGTTGTCAACAACGGGAGCATCGGTATTCACGTTGGAATCGTTGTTCCCTGTATCGGTAGAAGGAGCACCTTCCACACCCTTCTTGGTCTTGAAGACCAGGGGATCGGAAGCAGCAGATTCATTGCCTTGAGAAGTAACGGTGGTGACGTATACATCGTAGAATTTGTCAGCAGCCAAACCAGTCAAGGTGTACTTGGTATCGGTGATGGGATCAGCGTTAACCTTAACAGCATCGCCTTCGCCATCGCTTTCCTTCATATAGATGTTGTAGCTGGCAGCATTGGAAGCGGCATCCCAAGTAACGGTGGTGTCGTTGGTGTTCTTATCGACTTCAGCAAACAAGTTGGTGGGAGGAGTACCGTTGGGGTTCCCTACGGGAACAACGGCATCGTGGTAGGTAACAACGGGAGTTTTGGCAAAATAAGTACCCTTGGAGGAGTTGTTTCCGCCGTAAGCGAGAACCATCAAACGAATCTTATCGTTTTTATTAACTTTCACAGAAGTAAGGGAGACTTCCAGGGGTTCTGCTTTGGAAGTGTTGTGGTAACCAATGCGGTTTACTTCTTCAGCATCGCCTTCAGCAGGATAAACCTGCGTATCGTTGATGTACAGGTAAACCAAGGCACCCCAATCTTCTGCCAAGTAACCGTCAGCATTGTTGGGATGGTTCGTGTCGGAGTTTGCGAAGATTCCGGCCTCATAGGAAATGGTACCGGTTTCAGGAACAACAAAAGTTACAGAAGCACCACCAGCGCTACCGGGATGGAGATACTTGTAACCGAGCATGGAGCAGTAGGTATAACCACTCTGATCCCAAGCAGCTTCGGGGAATGCGGTGTAAATGTTAGCCCAAGCAGCACCCTGCTTCCAACCTTCAGAATAATAGTTGTCTTTGTAGTAAGCAGTCATGGGAAGGAATTCTTCGTCCTCGGAATTGTAGTATTCATAAGTCCAACGACCGTCGCAGAAAGAGAATCCCGTTTCGGAATCGTAAGAATAGTAGTCCTCGTTCATTGCAAGATCATCGTGGACACCGTATTCTGCGGCAACGTCTTCGTATGCATAGGTTTCTTCTACAAATTCTCCCTCAGCGGAAGCATTGACAGCAAAACCAACGAAGCAAGAAAGCATCATGGCGAGTGTCATGAGAAGTGCAAGTGTTTTCTTCATGTGAATTTCTCCTTTTACATGAGTTTTTTTGATATAGATATTATATACTATTTTCCGGAAATTGTCAAGAAGATTTTTTCTAGAAAAAAACCTTCAAAAATCGTATTTTTCCTTGATACTATCGCTTTTTTTCCATTTTCAGAACAAGATTGGGCAAGTAGTACAAAAAAATGGTTTATTTTTTGTGCAACATCACAAAACTTCTAGGTTTCCTACAAAAAACGGAGGATATTTCTTCTCTGCCGACCAGATCCTATCTTATTTCCGCAACGATTTTTATTTTGACAAATCGTCATCTTTTTCAGGTCGGGAATGAGAACCGAAGGTGATAATATTTTTTCCGTACCGCCCTCGGAGAGAATCCATAGCAAGTTCCACCTTTTCCTGCTTTTCGTTTTCCCGCTGGGATTCCGAAACGGTAAGGGTATATTGCAAGGGAATTTCTCCCTCGTCGGAAAGGTCGGTCACCGTCACGGTCAATGCCCGAATGGGAGTAATTCCGATCTTCCAATTTCGCTCCAGCAACTCCATGGCAACGGATGCGATTTCTTTGGCAAGGTGGGTGGGTTGCTCCAGTTTCGTTTGCCGCTGCAAGGTGGTTAAGAGGGGGTCTTTTACCGACACTTGGACGGTACTTCCCATCTTCCCCTCTTTCCGAAGACGCCCTGCCACGGAATCGGCAAGGGCAAGAAGATTGGAATAAATTTCTCCCCGATCGGTCAAATCGTGGGGATAGGTGACCCCGTTACCCACGGATTTTACCGGTTCCCGCTGATTGCGAACGGGAGCATCGTCCAAACCTCGGGCATAGAGAGACAAGGTCTGTCCCGCTTTCCCAAACCGACGGGCTAAAAATTCCGGATCGGCGGCAGCAAGATGTCCGATGGTTCGAATTCCCAGCCGTTCCAACTCCGCCTTCATTTTCCTTCCAACCCCAAACAATTCTCCCACCGGCAACGGATAGACAATGGTAGCAACGTCTTGAGGGAAAATGACAGTGGTCGCATCAGGCTTTTTATAGTCGCTTCCCAATTTCGCAAAAATTTTGTTGTAAGAAACCCCGACGGAAATGGTGACGCCGATCTTTTCTTTAATTTCCCGGCGGAGTTTGTCGGCGATGGTCTTGCCGTCTCCAAACAGCCGTTGGCTTCCCGTTACGTCCAGCCAGGATTCGTCAATACTGAAAGGCTCCACAAGGTCGGTATAGTTCCGATAAATCTCGTTGATCCGGCGGCTGACTTCTTCGTATTTTTCATGGTGGGGCGGAATCAAAAGCAGATCCGGACATTTCCGCTGTGCCTGCCAAATGGTTTCCGCCGTTTGAACACCAAAGGCTTTTGCTTTTTCGTTTTTGGCAAGAATGATGCCGTGACGCTTGGACGGATCTCCCGCCACCGCCATGGGAACGGTTTTATATTCCGGGTGGTCGATGGATTCCACGGAAGCAAAAAAGTTGTTGCAGTCACAATGCAGAATAACCCGGTCGCTCATAATCAATCCTCGGCAAAAACGCCGGAAAGAGCCTGTTCAAAGGGGGTTTGCAAGGACACATCTTCTCCGGAAATCCCGGCAACGTTCCAGGTTCCATTTTTGTCCACCACCAAGATAACGTTCCCGGTTGCGTAAAAAGGATCGTTGTATCCCTGGCGAATCACGGACAGGGTGACGGTGACGGTAAATTCACCGTTCTTTTTCGTAACTTTTAAATCGGAAAAATCCGCAAGATAGGTGTTTTCCTTCTGTTTCAAATCTGAAACGCGACCCACCCAAAGATTGCGAAGTTCCTCGGTTTTTTCCAAACAAGCTCCGCTTTCGGATTGAGGATAGACCCGGTCAAAGGCGTCTTCCAACCGCTGGGATTTCACGTCTTTGAGAAAATCGGAAACGGCATAGCGAAGCCGAAAACATTCATAAGAAAAAGAAGTGTTATCCCGGGGAAGAAAGAAAACCACCGCAGTTACAAGAATCCCCACGATCAGCAAACCTGCAGCCCCAAACAAAATAGGTTTCAAAAACCGTTTCATAAAAAACTCCTCGCCATATATTTACTAACATATTTTCTATCGTAAGTATACCACGTTTTTCGATCCGTTGCAAGAGGAGGGGATAATTTTTTATAAAAAAGTGCGAATCACCTCCCCCGGACTTGACTTTTATAGAGAAATGTGATATAATCAAAGAAATTTTAAGAGAAGCGAAGTGAAATAATCCGTGGGCGACCACCCTCGAAGTAGTCAGAAAGACCAGGGAAAAGAATATTGTATTAATCGCATAGGACGGTTCTAAAAAGAAAACGTCTTATGTGTTTTTTTGCTTTTTTTGAATTTTAACATTTTTTCAGACAGGAGTTTACCGAATCATGTCCGACCCGTACCCTCAAACCGTAATAGCCATTTTATTGCTTCTTCTCAACGTTTTGTTTGCCTTGGGTGGCGAAGCTTTCAAAACCTTAAATAAGGCGATATTAAACCGTAAAGCCGAGGAAGAAGACAAAACCGCTTGCAGTATTTCCAAAATTTTAGACACCCCGGATTTGTTCCGAGCGTCCCTGTCCGCAGGGCGAACGTTGTGCAAGGGGGGAGCCATCGCCCTAATCTTGTCCGCCTATCAAGATTCCTTGAGTAGCATTTTAAATTTGGGCGTTTGGAGTTTCGGCGTTGCCGCCGCCATTTTGACCGTTGCCACGGGGCTGGTCTTTATTTTGCTGGGAGAATTGCTTCCCATTCGGATTGCGGAACAAAGAGCCGATGAGATCCTCTACCCTGTTTGGTCGTTTTTGCGGTTCTGCACCTTTTTGCTCTACCCCATCGCCGTTCCTTTCAATGCAATTATAACGTTGTTTATCCAACTGTTTGGGTTAAAACACACCGCCGACGAAGCCCTTTCCAAGGAAGAGATTCAAACCCTGGTGGAAGAAAGCAGCGACAGCGGACTTTTGGAAGAACACGAACGGGATATGTTGGAAGGGATCTTCGACTTTAACGAAAAGACCGCCGACCAGGTCATGACCCCCCGAACGGAAGTATTCCTCATTGACGGAGACGCTCCGTTGTCCGACTATTTGGAAGAAATGCTCAACGAAAAGTATTCCCGCATTCCCGTCTACCGGGAAAAGGTGGATAACATTGTAGGGATCTTGTATTTGAAAGATTTCCTGTGTGAAGCCTACCGGGTAGGGTTTGATAAGGTGGACATTACCCGTTGTATCCACGATGCCTATTTTGTTCCCGAACGCAAACGGCTGGACGATCTGTATCGGGAATTGCAGAAATCCAAAAACCACATGGCGGTTTTGATTGACGAATACGGAGGATTTTCCGGGGTCGTTACCATCGAAGACCTGATTGAAGAGGTTATGGGTGATATCGACGACGAATACGACGAAGAAGAGGACGAGATCCGTTCCGAAGACGACGGTTCTTTCGTAGCGGAAGGGTCTGCCACCATCGCGGAAATTAACGAACATCTGGATCTGAATCTGGACGAAGACAACGAAGATTACGACACTGTAGGCGGTCTTATTATTAAACTTTTGGGTTATATTCCCGAAGAAAACGAAGATCTGTATTTGGAATACGAGGGCTGCTCTTTCCAAGTGGAAAAGATCTCCGACCGCCGCATCGAGTCGGTTCGGATTCGAAAACTGGATCCGCCGGAGCAAGCCGAAGAAAACGAATAACCCATGCAAAACCGAAGCCTTCCGGGGCTTCGGTTTTTTCCTTTGGAATAACCGGGGACAACGACACATACATTGAAATATCAACCGATATTTTAACAAAAACGAGGTGCTTCCATGAATCCCGAAATTAATCGTCTGAACCTATTGTCGTTAGCCCCGGACAAAAAGGGCGAAACCGGGGCGGAATGCGAAATCATTCTCCCGGATTATTGTCCGAATATTTTACGGATCCTGCAGAGTACCGCCCACCCGGTATTGCACACCGCGGTGCGGTCGGGGGATCGACTCAATGCGGAGGGGAGCGTGGAATATCAGATTCTGTACCTGTCGGAAGACGGAACGGTCCAATCCATTTGCCAGCAGGCACCCTTCCATAGTACAACAGGGATGCAATGTACCGATGACTGTGATTTTAAGGTAACGGTAACGCCGAAAAACTGTATTGCCCGTGCCTTAAATTCCAAAAAGATCCACGCCCGGTGTTCGTTGTCTGTTGGAATTAAGATCAATCAAACCCAGACCCTGCCGATTCCGGATTTGCCGGGTGAGTGTGAACGGAAAACCTGTACCAAAAAAGCAGCCCGGCATCTTTGTTCCGCAAAAAAGCCCTTGCGAATCTCCGACGAATGGGAACCGGATGCAACAAAAACCATCTTCGCTGTTTTACAGTCTAACGTACAATTCCGAGAAACGGAACAGAAAATTTTGACGGATAAGTTAATCGTAAAGGGTGATATGACCTTTGATCTTCTTTGTGCCGATCAATTCAACACCCCGTTCCCGGTACAAAAAACTCTGCCGATTTCTCAGATTTTGGATCTGCCCGGAATTGTACCGGGAGTTGTTTGCAAAACAGATTTTGAACCCCTGTCCCTTTCGGTAACGTTACGGGACGACGCTACCGATCAGCCGAAAATACTTTGCTACGACGTGGAAGTTCAGGTTTCCGCCGACGCCTATACCATGGAGTCGGTGGAATGGACGGAAGATGTATATTCTGTCGCAAAAACGGTGGATTGCACCCGAGAATCGGTTTCTACCGAAACCTTTACCGTCATTGAGGAATCGGGTGCCATCCGAGAAACCGTCGACGTAGGAACCTGCACAAGTTTGCTTTGGATGGAAGTAAACCCGGAATTGCGGGGGACCTATTACCGTCCCGAAGACGATAAAGTGGTATGCGAAGGCGTCTGGAACTGCCGAATTTTGATGACCGACGGAGACGGGACGCCTTGCTGTACCCAGCGGGAAATCCCCTTTACACTGCAAACGCCCTCTATGGATTGCAAAAATCCCGTACGAAACGATACGACCCTGCTTCTTTCCGACTGTTCCTGGAATCTGACCGACGCTTCCCACGTGGAAGTACGGGGAACATACCATTGGAAAGGGCTGATCTTCGGCAGAGAACGGAGCGACGCGGTCGTCAGCGTAACGGAAAAGGAAATCCGCCCCAAATGTGCCGACGCGGTGGTATTGTACTATGGGTGCAAAGGGGAATCTGCCTGGGACATTGCAAAAGAACAGGGCTGCCCCTACGCAGAACTGATTCGCTCCAACCGATTGGAACAAGACCAATTGACGGAAGATAAAATGCTGGTCATCGTCCGCTGTTAAATGCAAAAAAGAGAGCCGAACCTTCGGCTCTCTTTTCACTTTAATTCAAAACTTATTGTGCTTTTTTCGTCTTTTGGGTCAAAGCGGCAATCAAACCAACAACGGCAATGGCTGCCCAAATAAAGACGATGACCATCCAGTTGACCTGACCGTCCACCTTGAACGAATCGGCAACGAAACCGATTGCCAGGTTGGAAATCCCCGCACCGATATAACCGGAGCAATCCAGAATTCCGTTAATGCTGGAAACTCGGCCGGTCTTTCCGAGTCCGGGAATATAAATACTCCACAGAAGAGCGGAGGAACAGCTGGTTGCCATCATCGCAAGGGAAAGGAACAGGATATTAACCGCCGTGGATTGCACAAAGGCAACTCCCATATAGAAACAAATGGCAAATCCAAAAAAGACCCGCATCAGCAAAACGTCTTTTTCTTTGGAAAGGCGGAACAGGAGCAAGGTCAAAAACGGCATGATCCCGTTCAACACACTCAGGGTAAAGAAGATGGTGTTTGCCACATTTTCTTCAAAGCCCAAACGACCCACCAAATATTGAGGAACCCAAACGGAAACGCAGGAAAGCCCCGTTTCGATCACGGCACCAACCACCATATAGAAAAAGAAGCGTTCAATTTTAAAGACACTCAAAACGCCCTTTATCCCCTCGCTCTTGCCGGAACGATAAGAAATAACCCCTTTTCGTTCAAAGCGGGTAATTACGATCATAACGCAAACGCAAATCAGGCAGGTAATGATACCGGCAACGGCATAAGCCCATTTCCAACCGAAGATTCCGTACAAAGCACTTGCAACAATCGGACCTGCCAAACTTGCCACGGAGAAGAAAGTACCGATGACGCGGGAATGATTTTGACTGGTGTTTTCAGCAATCGTCTTTACCAAAGGACCGCGGAGCATGGAAAGAGAGAATCCCAACAATGCATAGCAGATCAAACGCATCCAATTTTCGGGAAGGAAGGGATAGGCAATGCTGGAAAAAGCAGTCCCCATCAACCCGCAGAAGATCATTTTCTTCGGATTCAGAATATCTCCGATAATACCGTTCAACAACTGACCGGAAGCATATGTAACCATATAGACGGAAGTCAAAATGCCGTAAAACCCTTCGGTAAAAACACCCTCCTTCAACATGATGGGAGAAGTAACCGAAGCTAAATTTCGGCTGTAATAACTGACCAAATAAGAGAAAATACAAGCGATGCCAATGAAAACCGCGTTTTTCGTCCGAGAGGACATCGTCTTTTCACTCATAACGAAGACTCCTTTTTTCAATTTATTTATGATTTATACCTTAAATTTTTCCAACCAAACTATTATAGCGAATCCACCTGCGTTTGTCTATAGCAAAGGGGATAAAAACTGAAAAATTTGAAAAAAAGTCAAAAATTAGCAAAACATACAGAAGATTTCCCTAACAAATTGACCCTCACAACCCCCTCTCCTTTTATGTTGAAAAGTTCGGAAAAAATTTGCAATATTCTCTTTACAATCGGGCATTATTATGATATAATATACAAGATGCCGAAAATCAGTTGACGGACAACTCCAACCGCGACTTATTTTCCGGTGAATATTTTAGTTGCCGCATCAAAGCGGCGTAGGAGGAAGCATTATGCTGAAAGAAACCAAGACCCAAGTAATTGAAGCGAACCGCAGAAGCGACGTTGACACCGGTTCTCCCGAAGTTCAAGTTGCCATTCTGACCACCCGCATCAAAGAACTCACCGAACACCTGAAAGCAAATCCCAAGGATTTCCATTCCCGTCGCGGTTTGCAGAAGATGGTTGGTCAGCGGAGAAACATGTTGAACTATCTGCAGAAGAAAGACATCACCCGTTACCGTGCAATCATCGCAAAACTCGGTTTGAGAAAGTAATTCGGTCCGTTTCTGGCAGAAGGGGAGCAATCCTCTTCTGTCAGGCAGAGCAAAGTCATCCCGGGGGATGGCTTTGTTTTTTGCCAAAACAATCCAACGAGAATTCAAAACAAAAAAAACAAGCCTCGGTCTCCCTTGCCTTCTGGATTCAGCAGTTATGAAAAGTTCCGATCCTTCGGGGCGTTTCATAACTGCCGGAACAGAGGGGAGTCCACGGAAAAAGAAAGGACAAGCCCTATGAACATTTACGAAAACTATCGCAAGTTCGAAACTACCGTTGCCGGCCGTCCTCTGGTTGTTGAAACCGGAAAGTTTGCCGGTCTCGCCAACGGCTCTGCCATGATCCGTTACGGCGAAACCTGCGTTCTGGCCTGCGCCACCGCATCGGAAAAGCCCCGTGACGGCATCGACTTCTTCCCCCTCGCTGTAGACTACGAAGAAAAGCTCTACTCCGTCGGCCGCATTCCCGGCTCCTTCATGAAGCGGGAAGGCAAACCCACCGAAAAAGCCATCCTCACCGCCCGCGTCATCGACCGTCCCA
>JAZRUJ010000080.1:0-12816 GCA_045652445.1 Eubacteriales bacterium
TGGGGCAGACCCGCACAAACTTGGTCTTTGGAGTGGGAAATCCGGAAGCGGACATTCTCTTTGTGGGAGAAGGTCCCGGGGAACAAGAGGACCTGAAAGGGGAGCCTTTCGTTGGAAAAGCGGGAATTTTGCTGGATAAAATGCTGGATTGCATCGGCTTAACCCGTCGGGAGAACGTTTATATTGCCAACATTGTCAAATGCCGTCCGCCTAAAAACCGGGACCCTTTGCCGGAGGAACGGCAGGCGTGTCTTCCGTATTTGCGGGCACAGACCAAGTTGATTCGCCCCCAAATTATTGTTTGTCTTGGAAAGGTTGCGGCAACTACCCTGATCGACCCTGACTTTTCCATCATGCGATCCCACGGTGTATGGTATGAGCGAAAGGGATTTTGGCTCATTGCCACCTTTCATCCCGCCGCGTTGCTCCGAAATGAATCGTTGAAGAAGGACGCTTACGCGGATCTTCTCCGAATTCAGGAGAAATATAGGGAACTTTCTTCTTCCAATATAAAAAAAGGACCGTCTGAAGAACAGACGGCCAAAAAGGAAGAAACGGAGAAGTAAAACATCTGCATCTATTATAACTTAATTTTTCTGCGAAAAAGAGCGAAGTTTTTCCCGGAAACGGAAGAAGCGTTCGACAAAAATCGCAGACAGGAGGTTTGTATGAACAACGAATTTTTGGAATCCGCCGTCGTTACAGGGAAAAAAGTTCTGCACAAAGCCGGTCAGGCGGCCTGTGATTTCGCGGAAATTGCCCGTATTAAATTAAAGATTGCGGAATACAAAAGCCGAATCTCTCAAAATTACCGCCGTCTGGGAAAACTTGCCTGCAATACGATGGACGAGGGGAATTTGACCATGGGGGAAGCGATGCAGCAAGTTTACAATGAAATTAACGATCTGAAACAAAGCATTGCGGCTTTGAAGGAGGAACTTTGAGCCATATTTTGATTTGTGCCATGGATTCGGAAGCGGAAGGCTTCCGGAACATGCTTCAAAACCGCATAGATGAAACGGTGGGGGGACTCACCTTTTCTTCCGGAGATTTGTGCGGACATCCTGTCGTTGTCGTTAAGTGCGGTGTTGGGAAAGTGAATGCCGCTCTGTGTACCCAAACGGCACTTCTTCGCTATCACCCTGACGCTGTAATCAACGTAGGGGTTGCCGGAGGAGTGGGACAGGGAATTGTCACCGGAAACGTGGTTATCGGGAGCGATACGATTCAATACGATTTTGATCTGACCGCCATTGGAGAAGATGACGGTTTGGTCTCTCCTTGTGACGAGACTTTGAGCAAGTCCCTGCTTTCTGCCGCCCGTACCGTATTGCCGGAACATCGGCTGTCTTACGGTCGGATCGCCACCGGGGATCGGTTTGTGGGAGATTCCGCCACCGCCGCCCGGATTCGGGATCATTACCAATCCCTTGCCTGTGAAATGGAAGGGGGAGCCGTTGCCCAAGTGTGTGCCGCTTCTGGGATTCCTTGCAGCGTTCTTCGTGCCATTTCTGATAATGCTAATGAGCATTCCGACGTGGATTTCCCCACGTTTTTAGCATCTGCCGTGGCAGAAACCGAAAAAATTATTACCGCATATTTTGAGGAACTTGTATGACCAAAGGTGTAAAACAACCCCGACGCGGCTTTTTGGTGGGGGCAATGGTACTGTCCCTGTCGGGATTTTTATCCAAGCTGTGCGGCGCGGTTTTCCGTATCCCTTTAACGAATCTTGTAGGGGCGGAAGCCATGGGGTATTTTGGCTCTGCTTACTCCATTTATAATTTTCTGTTAGCTTTGGCGACTGCGGGGATCCCCACCGGAATTTCCACCATGGTTGCCCGTTCCATTGCCAAGAAGAAATACAAAGACGTTTCCGGTGTGCTGAAAATTGCCGCCTCCATCTTTGTAGTCTTTGGGGGCATTCTTTCCACGTTGGGTATTATTTTCGCCCGTCCCTTGGCGATTTTGATGAATTCGGAAGACGCCTATTGGTGCGTGGTTGCCATTATGCCCGCCGTCTTCTTTATCACCGTCGTTGCCATTTTCCGGGGCTTTTTCCAGGGACATAATAATATGGTCCCCACCGCGTGTTCCAACGTAATTGAAGCGGCGTTGAAATTGTTTGCCGGATATGGATTTGCTCTGCTCTTGTATCTGAACGGATACCAGGATCAGCCCGCCGTTGTGGTTGGCGGAGCCATGGCGGGGGTTACTCTGGGGACGGTTCTGTCTGCCGTGTTTATGTTGCTTCGGTACCTGTTGCGGGGCGGTTCTTATCGTCTTTCCGCAGAGCCCGGGGAAGAAGACGTGGCAACGCCTCGAAAGGCATTGTCCAAGGATTTTCTGTCCATTACATTTCCCATCATGATTTCTTCGGTTACTTCCAATATGATGAATGCTTTGGACGCGTTCTTCGTGGTCAACCGAATGAAAGTTCTCAATTTTTCCATCTCCCAGGCAAATCTTCGTTGGGGCTGCTATGGAAGTATGGCACAGCCTTTGTATAATCTTCCGTCCTTTTTGATTACGTCTATCGGAACTAGCCTTGTGCCTTCCATTTCCATGGCGTATGCCCGGAATGATTATGGACAAATCCGTGCCATGCTGGATAAAGCACTGAAATATACGGCGATTTTATCTTTTGGGTGTGCCTTTGGATTGAGTGCTGTTTCGGACGGTGCCGTTCGACTGTTTTACGGTGCAAGACCGGCGGAAGAGTTAGCCTTGGGAGGCGACCTTCTTTCCATTCTTTCCATCGCTTTGATCTTCGTGGGAATGACCAACGTCACCGCTTCCATTCTTCAATCGGTGGGAAAAGCCCACATGACGGTGGTTTCCGTAGCGGTCGGTTCCGTGGTAAAAACGATTTCTACCTTTTTACTGGTGTCGGTTCCCCAGTTGAACATTTACGGGGCACCTGCCTCTACCTTGATTTCCTTTCCCATGGTCTTGCTTTTGAATCTGATTTTCATTCGCAAGTATTTGGGATATCTTCCCAAATTCCGGGAAATTTTCGTAAAACCGCTGATCTGTGCCGCCGGATGTTTTGGTGCGGTAAAAGTAACCATTCTTGCCATGGGGGCCTTCGCAGCTTCTCGTTGGGCAGTTTTTCCTCAAATTGTTGTAGGGATTGTTGTTTATATTGCACTAATTTTTGCCGTAAAACTCGTTTCGATTTGTGAAATACGGAAAATTTTTAAGAAATCTTAACAAGGCTATTGCAAAATTGCGGAAAATAGTGTAAAATAGTTATAGTCCCGGTTTTTCCTTGCGATTTTGCGAAAAAATCCGGGTTTTTATCCGTGTAGAGAGATACGGGTACATTATATGGTAAGTTCATGCCCGAAAAGGGGAACTAAAATAATATTTTTCTTAAAGGAGAAAAGAAAATGAATAAGTTTGAACTGATCTCTGCTGTTGCAGAAAAAATGGATGTTTCCAAGAAAGACGCTGCCGCTTATTTGGAATGCGTTCTGGATACCATCACCGAAACTCTGAAAGCCGGCGAAAAAGTTCAGCTGGTTGGCTTTGGTAACTTCGACGTTCGTGAAAGAGCTGAAAGAGAAGGTCGCAATCCTCAGAAGCCCGAAGAAACCATCAAAATTCCTGCTACCAAAGTTCCCGTTTTCAAGGCTGGTCGCATCCTGAAAGACGCTGTAAAATAAGTAATGCGTTTGGATAAATATCTGAAGGTCTCTCGTCTGATTAAACGCCGGACGGTGGCAAGCGATGCATGTTCTGCTTCCCGGGTCAGCGTGAACGGTAAGGTTGCAAAACCTTCCCACGACGTAAAGGTGGGCGACGTCCTTGAGATAACCCTCGGCAACGCCCCTTTGAAGGTGGAAGTCGTTCGGATCACCGAGCATTCCCAGAAGGCGGACGCCGATTCCATGTATCGAGTCATAGAGTAACGTCTCGGCTCATATCCTTGTAATAAGGAGTGAGCAGCCATGACCGATACACAAAATGTGACGCTTCAAAACCGCACCTGTCTTTCGATTACCGGAGTGACGGAGGTTTGCGGGTTTGATGACGCGAGTATCTCCATGATTACCGTAATGGGGGATCTTGTGGTGAAGGGGAAGACCCTTCGCATCTGTCGCCTGTCTCTTGATATCGGAGAGGTCGATATTGAGGGTACTGTCGATTCTATGGAGTACACAAAATTAAGACGAAATAAAGAATCCTTCCTCACCCGTATTTTTAAATAGGGGGCGGGTGAGGAGATGGTTCTTTCCAATGGTCAGCAGTTCGCCGTCTTGCTATGGTCGCTGTTGTTCGGCGGTTGCCTGGGGGTCGCTTACGATTGTCTCCGGGCTTTTCGCATATTCGTCCCTTGTTCTGCAGTTCCCCTGTTGTTTCAAGATTTGTTTTATTTCCTCACTGCCGCCGTGGCGTCGTTCTTGTTTATTTTTGAGGTCAACGACGGTACGGTTCGTCTGTTTATTTTGTTGGCATTTCTTGCCGGTGGATTGGCAGAACGCTTTACGGTGGGGATCGGCATCGTCGGAATCTGCCGACGGATTAAAAATTATTTTCTCCGTCGCCCGAAAAAAGAGCGTCGGAAATCAACACGAAAACACAAGACAACACATTACACGCGAAAAGCAAAGGCAGGGAAAACCATTGCACAAGAGAATTAAGCAATTATTTCAGATTTTCCTGATTGCGGCGTTTGCCGTCTGCCTGACCAACTTTGTGGTCAAGAAGATCGACATTGCCAAAAAAGATGCCGAAATTGAAGCCGTCACCCAGCAAAAACGGGAGCAGATGCTTCGCAACGGCGAATTGGAAGACATTTTGTCGGAAGAAAATCAAGAAGACTTTTACCGGAACCAGGCGGAAGACAACCTGGGATACGGATACCCGAATGAAAAGATTTATCAGGACATTACGGGATATTAATCAGTAAATTGGAAGGGAGTCGGGTACGGCATGGATTTTATGTGCCGTGCCGTCCGTTTTTATGGCGATTGAAATCGGAGCAATTGTTGAAGGAAAAGTAACCGGAGTTGCAAAATTCGGTGCCTTTGTGGCATTGGCAGAGGGCGAATCCGGATTGGTCCATATTTCAGAGATTTCCGCGGGGTTTGTTACCGACGTAGCCGAACATTTGAAGGTGGGCGACGTGGTAAAGGTGAAAGTGGTCAGTGTGGATGATAAAGGTCGAATCAACCTTTCCATTCGCCAGGCTCAACCCAAGCCTGAGACGGCACCTCGTCCCGAGCGGACTCCCCGTCCCCGGCAGACCAATTACCGTCCCGATCCGATTCCTGATTTTGCCCCCCAACCCAAAGCTCCTGCTTCTTTTGAAGATATGCTTCAAAAATTTAAGCAGGATTCCGATTCCAAACTGTCCGATTTGAAATCCAAAGAAGACGGAAGACGGAAACGTTCCCGAAAATAAAAAATCCAAACACGCTGTATTTTTACAGCGTGTTTTTTTACAACAAAAGAGGCGTAATCAACCGTTACGCCTCTGATTCGTTTTATAGGATAATGCAGATCAAACCACCGCTTCCCTCGTTGGTGATCCGTTCCAAGGTTTCTTGTAATTTTAGCCGGGAATCGTCGGACAAATGCCCCAATTTGGTGTGCAGCCCCTCGTTAACCAATTCGTGGAGAGATTTGCCGAAAATGTTGCTATCCCAAATCTTTTGTGGGTCGTTTTCAAACTCGGTCAAAAGATATTTTACCAGATCCTCCGATTGTTTTTCACTTCCCACAATGGGGGCAACTTCCGTTTCGATGGTGGCTTTAATGATGTGGTAGGAGGGGGCAGATGCTTTCAGCCGTACCCCATACCGACCGCCTTGTTTGGTAATTTCCGGTTCTTCCAGAGACAATTCTTCGATAGCAGGGGTGACGATGCCGTATCCCCGGAGATTGGCTTCGGTAAAGGCGGCGGCAAGTTTGTCGACTTTTTGCTTGTTGCGAGCCAATTCCGATAGTACCGCAATCAAATCCCCCTCGTTTTCCACCGTAATTCCCGTGGTTTCGGTCAAAATTTGATAAAACAGTTCTTGGGGCAAGGTGGCGTGGAGGAAAACTTTGCCGCATCCCAGTTCCATGCCGTCGATATCCGCGTCGGTAATATAAGAATTTTTCCGTAAATGCTCGATTAATCCGTCGGTTTCGCGAATTTTTTTCAGCCCTTTTGCACCCTCGATGAAATCTTCCATTACTCCCTTGCGAATGGGGTGGTCTTCTTCCAAAAAACTGACCCAGGGGGGCATTCGGATTCCGATTTGACGGATGGGAAATTCAAACAGGATATGCTCTAAAATCTTGCGGATTCCCTTTTCCGTAAGGTTCATGCAGTCCACCGGAAGCACGGGAACGCCGTATTGTTGTTTCATGGCTTCGCACAGTTCCAAGGTTTGGGGATCTCTGGGAGAGACGGTGTTCATCAAAACTACAAAAGGTTTGTTAATTTCCTGCAATTCTTTGATGACTCTTGCTTCCGCTTCTAAATATCCTTCTCTGTCGATCTCGCTGATGCTTCCGTCGGTGGTGACTACCAGTCCGATGGTGGAATGTTCCCGGATTACTTTTTGGGTTCCTACTTCCGCTGCCATATTAAAGGGTACTTGTTCCTCAAACCAGGGCGTTTGCACCATGCGGGGTTGTTCGTTTTCAATATAACCCAAGGCGTCGGGGACAATGTATCCTACGCAGTCGATCATTCGCACCCGAAAGGAAGCGTTTTCTTGCAACGCTACTTCCACCGCCTCGTTGGGAATAAATTTCGGTTCGGTGGTCATAATGGTTCTTCCTGCTGCGGATTGGGGAAGTTCATCGATTGCCCGGTCCTTTCCGTAGGGGTCAGCGATATTGGGGAGAACCAAGGCTTCCATGAATTTCTTAATGAAGGTGGATTTTCCGGTTCGCACCGGTCCTACAACGCCGATGTAAATATCGCCCCCCGTCCGGGCAGCAATGTCTTGATAAATGCTTGTGTTTGCCATAGGTTTTCCTCCGTCTTGATATCATTTTGTACCATCTTATGAATCCGACGAAGCTTTTATGACAGGAATACTACGTTTTTACACGGGAAAATTCTAAGATTATAGAAGAAATAAAAAAATAAACCGATACGGTCTCACATCTCTGTAAAAATCAAAAAAACAGCCGTTTTTGGTCTTATTACAGTATACCGTATCGGTTTTTAAAATAGAGTTAAACGAAAGGTTTAATCTGCCTGCATTTATTCTTTTCTCAGGGGGAACGTGACGGTTACTTTAAACAAATCCCCATCAATGGAAAGATCAAATGTTCCCTGTTGCAGTTCCACCAAACTCTGGGCGATGGCAAGCCCCAGTCCGCTTCCTTCGGTGTGTCGGGATGCATCTCCCCGAACGAACCGTTCCGTCAAGTCCTCCGGGCGAATGTTCAGGGGATCTTTAGAAATATTTCGGAACGTAATACTTGCCCGCTCGCCGTTTTCCGTCAGATCCAAATATACCCGGGTTCCCGGAAGAGCGTATTTGCAAACGTTGTTCATCAGGTTATCCAAGACCCGCCATAATTTCTGACCGTCTGCCAGTATCGTAATCTGGTGTTCCGGCTTGGTGAGGAGTACCGTTAAGTTGCATTCCTCGGTCTTTTCTTGATATTCCGCCGCCGTTTGCTCCAAAAGAACACCCAAATCACAGGGAGTTTTTTGTATGACGATGGCTCCGGAGGACGCCTTGGAGACTTCCACGATGTCGTCGGTCAATTTTTTTAATCGGGCGGATTGCCGTTGCAAGACCAATAGGTATTCAGCCGCAGTATCGTTGAATTCGTTTTCTTTGGATAACAGATCCACGTAATTGATAATGGAGGTTAACGGAGTTTTAATATCGTGAGAAACGTTGGTGATCAGTTCGGTTTTCATTCGTTCGCTTTTGATTCGCTCGTTAACGGCGGCGTTCATTCCGTCGCTGATGCGGTTTAGATTTTCTCCGTGTTCTTTCAACGGTCCTATGAGGAATTTTGTGTCAACTTTCTGTTCCAAATTCCCGTCGGCAAGAGATTTTGCCTGTTTTTCCACCGACTTAAAGGCGATAGCCAGGGTGATGGCTGCAAAAAATCCAACCACGGCTTCTACCGTCAGCAGGAGAAACGCCAAGGGTTCTTGGGTCAAATATCCCAAAAGCATATTGCACAACGCGAAAAAACCGGCAATTACCGCTACGGTAGGCACGGTGGGAACGGTGCGAAGAAGGAACGTGACCCCTTTCCCGATCAGGGTCTTTTGCAGCATTCCTCCCACTTTAAACCGTGCCGCCAGGGACGTGATAAAAAGAAGAAGGACGGAAGATGCGATCCAGCCCAACAGGGGGAGTAAAAGGAGCCAAAGAGAAAACCGTTCGCTTTCCAGAACGATCCAGCCCAGCAGTACAGCACCAACCCCAACGCCTCCCTCAAGGACGAGAAACAGATCCAAGGGAATTTTGTTCAATCCGGTCAATTTCACGTCTTCCGTATGGGGGTGTTTTCCTGCAACAAAGCAGAGAAGAATAATTCCCGTCAAGGACAGCGTCATCGCCGCTACGGTAACTGCGGGAAGAATGATTCTCCCACCGTAAAGTTTTTCCACGCCCTGTTCCAGCCAATACAGATCGCCTCCGGGGGTCGGGTCGTTTGCATATCCGCCGGTAACGGTGTAGACTGGTGTCATTCCCCGGTAAGAATCTTCCGGAAGAAAGGCAGAGTCGTAATAGGAATAGGGTTCACCATTATAGTCAAAGCTTTCTTTTACGACCCATTCGTAATAATAATAGGTTGTTGTGTATTGGGTGTTTTCTGTTCCCGTCCCCGCAACCTGCATTCCTTCTTGATCCGTCACCGAATAACGGAAGTTCCGGTCGGTTGCCACGGCGTAATGGTAATAAGCCCCATGGAACGAGGTATAGCATTCGTTTTCAATCTCCTGGGATAATAGCGTTTCTTTCAGCTCGTCTTTGGAATAGTTATAAAATTCAAAGGCTTCCAATAATACCGTTACTGTACCTCCGGCAATGGTGATCAATAAAAGAAGACTGGTAAACGCAAATAAAATACCCTTAAAAGGAGCAGATCGTAACAATTTCATTTTATTTCCTCCGTACCAGTTTATATCCCTGTGCCCACACAACTTTCAGATAGCGAGGTTCCGCAGGGTTGATTTCGATTTTTTCCCGGAGATGCCGGATATGGACGGCAACGGTATTTTCCGCACCCAACGGCGGATCTTTCCAGACCTTTTCGTAGATCTCTTTGGGAGACATCACCTTGCCGGGATTTTTCAGAAAAAGAAGTAAAATATCATATTCCGTCGGCGTAAGAAAAACAGGCGTACCGTCTACGGTAACTTCTTTTGTGCTGTCGTTTAATTCGATGCCTCCGCAGATGTAACGGTCTTTTTCGATGACCGATCCTCCCAAGGTGTTGTATCTTCGCAGCTGCGACCGTATCCGGGCAATCAGTTCGATGGGGTTAAAGGGTTTTGTGACGTAATCGTCTGCTCCTAAATTCAACCCTAACACTTTATCTGTGTCCTCGCTTTTTGCCGTCAGTAAGATTACGGGAACGTTGGATGTTTCTCGTAATTTAACCGTGGCGGAAAGCCCGTCTTTCCCCGGCATCATAATATCCATTAAAACCAGGTCGATGGGGTTTTTGTCCAACAACTCCAAGGCTTCGTCTCCGGAATAGGCTTCCACCGTTTCAAATCCTTCGGCTGTCAAATAGATTTTGAGGGCAGAAACGATATCTTTTTCATCATCGCAAATTAAAATTCGGCTCATATCCATACCTCCGAATACAGTATAACAAAAATTATCTTAAAAGAAAAGGGGGCAAAGGTTTAAGATTTTATTAAGATTGTTCTCTACCATTAAAGTATATCACGGATCTGTTACGGAATTTCAACAAAAAAAGAGTAACGCACATTCCTGTACGTTACTCGTGTTTAAGTCAAACCATTTGTTTCGGGTCGATGAGTCGGTCAAAGGTTTCCTCGTCCATCAGCCCCAACTGGGCGGCAGACTGTTTTAAAGTGATGTTTTCCCGGTAGGCTTTTTTGACCACCATTGCGGCGTTCTCGTAGCCGATATGGGGATTGAGTGCCGTTGCCAGCATCAGGGAGCGATCCAGATTTTCTTTCATTTTTTCCTCGTTTGCTTTCAGTCCTGCAAAGCACCGGAGCCGGAACGATTCCATGGCGTCGGAAAGAAGTTGGACCGATTGCAGATAATTGTGGATCAAAACCGGCATAAATACGTTCAACTGAAAATTTCCCTGGCTTGCTGCCAAGCCCACCGCCACGTCGTTTGCCATGACCTGTACACAGACCATAGTCAACGCTTCGCATTGGGTGGGGTTGACCTTTCCGGGCATGATGGAAGATCCGGGTTCGTTTTCGGGAATAGAGATCTCTCCAAGACCGCACCGGGGCCCCGAAGCCAGCCACCGGACGTCGTTTGCAATCTTCATCAAATCTGCCGCCAAGGCTTTCAAAGCCCCGTGGGAAAAGACCAGGGCGTCTTTGGACGTCAGACTGTGGAATTTATTTTCCGCCGAAACAAAGGCCGTTCCCGTCAGCCGGGAAATTTCTTCCGCGGCAAAGGTTCCGAATTGTTCGGGAGCATTGATTCCCGTTCCCACGGCGGTGCCGCCCAACGCCAATTCTCGCAACGAGGGGAGAGAGGCTTGGATCATATCCATGCCATGCTGCAGCATGCTTCTCCAACCGGAAATTTCTTGGGAAAATTCCAGGGGCGTAGCGTCCATCAAATGGGTTCTTCCGCTTTTGAGAATGCCTTGATGTTCCCGTTCTTTTTCTTGCATGGTATCCATCAGACGATTCAGGGCGGGAAGTAATTTCTTCTCTATTTCCAAAACCGCCGCGATGTGCATGGCGGTAGGGAAGGTGTCGTTGGAAGATTGAGACATATTTACGTCATCGTTGGGGTGAAGTAATTTCTTTCCCGCAAGGCGGTTTGCATATCCGGCGATGACTTCGTTTGCGTTCATGTTGGATTGGGTTCCGCTTCCCGTCTGCCAGAGAGCAAGGGGGAATTCATCGTTTAAGTTTCCCTGGACGATTTCTCTGCAGGCGTGGGCAATAGAATCCCATTTTTCTTCACTCAATTTCCCCAGACGGAAATTGGCTTGTGCCGCCGCTTGTTTCAAAATGCCGAATGCCCGCAGAATTTCCGGAGGCATTTTTTCAGTTCCAATGGGGAAGTTTTCCAAACTTCTTTGGGTTTGTGCTCCCCAAAGCCGATGGCTGGGAACACGGACTTCGCCCATGGTGTCATGCTCAATACGGTATTCATTCATTGGATTGGGTCTCCTTTTTTTTGGCATTTTTCAAGGGTTTTTCCGTCTTGATCTTCTCTTTCAACGTGGGAAACCCTTGGGGATATTGCAGACAAAGGAAACCAAAGACCAACAGGCTTGCCACGGAAACAAGGATACCCGGTACAAATCCTTCCGGCCGGTATTTCAATTCTATCGTATGGGTTCCCGCGGTCAGATTTGCTCCGATATAGGCACCGTTCAAAAGAGCGACCGTTTCGGTCTTTTCTCCGTCCACGTACAGTTTCCATCCCTTGGTATAGGGAATGACGGTGCAGAACAATCCGTCTTCTTTTACGTTGATCTCTCCGGAGAGATACGTGTCGGAAAATTCCGTTACGTCCCAAACTTCGTCAGACAGCGTTGCCCAGCCTCTGTTAAAGTTTTGTTCGTTGAAATAATAGCAGTAAAAACTGATGATCTTATTTTCTTCGTCCGGGTCTGCGGTGATTTGTACCGTAAAGGTTTCTCCCGCTTCCACTTCACAGATGGGAGCAATATACCGCAGCGATGCGACCGGGTGGGAATAGGTTTTCCCCGATTCGGTTGTAACGGTAATATCGCCGCCGCCCCCTACTTTCATAAAGGCGTAATAGGTTCCGGTGGATGCGGCGGTAAAGGTGAGGTTCAGCGTCCCGCTGTTGTGGTTGGTGGTATATTCATAGGTTCCCGAACCGGTTTTTTCCAGAGATTCAAAATCAAAACTATCAAAGGAATCTTCCTGACGGCTGAAAAAGATACTGTCTTCCGACCCGGTCAAATGTTGGAACAGGCGGTTTTGTACTTGGAAGGGACTGTTGGTAAATTCCATTTCCGTCAGTTTTTGTTGGGTCATAAATCCAGTACCCAAATAGGCGGTGTTCTCATAGACGCACAAATCGTTTTCGAAAAAAACTTTAGCGGTCTTTGTTCCGTCCATCAATTCTCCGCTGCGGGAAGCCAAATACTTGATTCCCAAAAGACTGTTGTTGAGGGGGGAGGAAAAGTTGTAATAATAACTATTTGCTCCGTTGGTAAACCCCAGGGAAGACATCAGATCCCGTACGTTCCGGTTTGCCGTGGAAGAGAACTGTCCGATGCCCCGGTAACGGTAAAAGAATCCGTCGTTCAGGTAATAGCGGCAGGTCATCTCTCCCCGCCAGAAGGTGGGGTCAAAGTCTTCCAAATTTTTAAAGGTTTCGGTAATAACTTTTTGCCGGTAGGGATAGTCGGAATAGCTGGTTTTTTTGACCGTATCCATGCTCAAAACCAGACTCGCTACCATTTCGGCGGAAATTAAGATGCACAAAAATACCGTAAAGGCGGTCTTTTTCAGCCATTTCCGTTTATGCAGGAAGAAAAACAGCAAATATGCTGCCACCAAAATCACGTTGCCCAAGAATTTTTCAGTTCCTAAAGACAGGCAGGAATGACCTAACAGTAACGCTGCCAAGCCGCCCATATACAAGAGATCTTTGGTGGTGCAATCTTTGAGCAGTAAAAAGC